>DASRDP010000044.1 GCA_035652535.1 Chloroflexota bacterium | reverse complement strand
CGCGGTGGATCTCGCGGACGCACGTGAACGCGCGAAGGTACGTCCGGGCCATCCCGCCAGAGCCGATCATCCCCACGACGTGCGCGTCGGGCCGGGAGAGGTATTTGACGCCCAATCCAGCGCCGCCTCCCACCCGCATGTGCTGGAGATGGCCGTCGTTGATCATGGCCAACGGCTCGCCGTTCCGCGTGCTGAGGAGGAATATCAGCCCGCAATAGGTCCCTGGCTCAACGCAGTACTTCTCTTCGGTCCACGTCCCGTCCGGGTGTCGCGGCCATGTGATGACGTCGGACTTCATGCGAATGGCAAAGACGCCCAGGTCGCTGCTCGCGCCCTCCATGGTTCCCCAGCGCCAGTATCCGTCGTCCCGCTCGCAAGGAACGTACATGTCGACCCGCGGGCGATGGATGGAGGCGCCGGTTCGGAGCCCGAGGAAGGCGCGCTCCTGGACCTCGATGCACTCGTCCATGGTCAGCACGCTCTGGACCATCGCGTTGTCGATGAAGAGCATTGTCGCCTCCGATATTCCGTCTTGTCCGTCGGCGGTTGAGCGGCTACCTGAGCGGAGAGAACGCGGTTGGCTGCATCAGCACGTTGGCGACGAATTCCACCAGATTGCCATCGCGCTCGCTCTCCTTGAAAATGCGCTGGCGCTCAGAGTCGGCACGGAATTCCGCGAATGCGCGCTGGCGCTCGTCCAGGCTGTTCCACGCCAAGATGTAGGTCAGGCGGTTGTTGTGCCCGCCCATGACGGACGTCCAATACCCGACCTGGTGGAACCCGTGTTTTCTGAAACAGTCGATCGTGAAGCCACCGAACCGCTGGACGAGCGCGCGGAGCTTCCCGGGCATCGCGTCGTATTCGCGCAGCTCGAAGAGGTAATGGTCACCTTTGGCGGGATCGAGCGCGGGGCCCTTCTCGATCTGCGAGAAATCCGTCGGCTGCAAGAGCACGTTGTTGACGCGTCGGACCAGTGGCCCGTCGCGTTCGGTCTCCTCCCATTTCGCCGCGCGCTCCGGCGAAGCCTGCCACGCGCTGAATTTTGCCATCCGCTCCTCGAAGCTATCCCAGCCGAGCATGTAGATGAGCTGGTGGTTGTTTCCGCCGAGCAGCGGCGTCCAGAAGCCGACGACGCGGAATCCCCGCTCGTTCCAATGGGGCACCGTGAAGGTCCCAAAGCGGTCCAGCAGCGCAGGAAGGCGGCCGGGCATCACGTCGTACTTCCGCAGCTCGTAAAACATTGTCTCCTCCGTTCGCTTTCGCGCCCATACTACCGCAGCCCTGTTGGCGGCGTCATACCAGGCGCTCCTGCCCGCGGCGCCTGGTATCGTTAGGAAGGCGCGCGGGCAGAGGTCCGCCCGCCGGTCAAGGGAGGACCACATGTCTCGGCGATTAGCGCTGTGTCTTCTGAGTGGAGTGGGCGCGGCAGCCCTCATCATTCCATCACTGGCCACGGCCAAAGGCTCAAGTATTCAGATCACCATCGACACCCCCGTCTCGGGGACGACGGTGTCGAACGGGCAGCCGGTAGATATCACCGGGTGGGCGGTCGACGCGTCAGCGGACGACGGCACCGGAATCGAGGCCATCGAGATTTCGTTCGATTGGCAAAATGGGACCTCGGTTGACCCCATTTTCGCGACCTACGGGATCGCGCGGCCGGATGTCGCGTTGGCGGCGAATCGGCCCGGCTGGCAGGAGAGCGGATTCGCGTTCACCTGGATTCCGCAGGACCTCCCCGAGGGGCCGCTAACCCTTCGGGTGTGGGCGCATTCGACTCAGCATACGTCGCACGCAGCGACCGTGGTCCTCCAATCCGCGCCGCCGCCGCTTGCCGCGACGCCGATGGTTCCGGCAGCGGCGCTGGTCCCGCCAACGCCTACCCCTAGCTCATATCGCGTCCTGCCAAGTGACGCGCGGATTGGCTGCCTCATCGATCTGACGTTGGTGGCGCCTGCACCGTACATGCAGCGGCCCTGCCCGACGCAAACGGTGACGCCCACGGCGGTCGCGCCGTAGATCGAGCGTCGAGTGCGCGACGGACACTGAGCATTCCGGTTCACCCCGCGCTGGAATCAGCTCGAGGTCGCTCGTCGCCCTTCGTGGCCGTCTTGGCGGGGGATGCTATCCCACCAGCGATGCCTGACGCACACTGAACCGTTGCCCCACGAGCGGGGTTATCTCAGCGGCGGGCAGGGGACGGGCGAAAAAATATCCCTGTCCGAGCGCGCAGCCCAGGGACCGCAGCCGGTCGGCTTGTTGCGCGTCCTCGATGCCCTCGGCGACGGTGCTCAGATGTAGGGCGCGTGACATGGCGACGACCGTCTCGACGAGGGTCGTGGCCTCCTCAGCGGCTCCGAGGCGGTCGACAAAGGACTTATCGATCTTGAGGGCGTCGATGGGCAGGTTCTGGAGATAGCTGAGGGATGAATATCCAGTGCCGAAATCATCCAGGGAGAGGCGAATTCCAAGCCTCTTCAGGTCGGTGAGGCGGCCAATGACCCGCTCGCTCCCCTCGACCAACGTGCTTTCGGTAACTTCCAGCGTCAGCAGGTGCGGCGGAAAGGCAGTCTCGTGAAGCACGGCCGCGACGTCGCGCACGAGATTATCCTCGCGAAGCTGACGTGCCGAAAGGTTGACGCTGACCATCACCGGATGAACTGAGTCTTGAGAACGCCAGAGCTCGCCTTGTCGGCACGCCTGCTCGAGAACCCAGAGACCAATAGGAACCACGAGTCCCGTCTCCTCGGCAATGCTGATGAACGCCGCAGGAGGCACAATGCCCCGCTCCGGATGCCGCCAGCGCACGAGCGCCTCGACCCCAGTGAGGGCACCCGAATCGAGGTCGACGATCGGCTGGTAGAGGAGGAAGAACTCGTCCCTCTCGATGGCATGCCGGAGATCGGTGATCAGTCGCAGGTGCGCCAGAGCGTCCGCGTGCATATGGGGAGCGAAAACCTCGGCCCGGCCACCACCGCGCCGCTTCGCCACGTACATGGCGGCATCCGCGTTCCGGATCAGGTCGTCGGCGCACTGGTCGACGTGCTTTGATTGGCTGCAGGCCGCGGATGCGATCCCGATGCTGCACTCCACGAAAACCTCGCGTCCTTGGACAGCGAACGGTTGGCGCAGCTCCTTCACGATCCGTTCCCCAACGGTGGTGGCATCCTCAGTCGACGCGGGATCCGCGAGCAGAATTGCAAACTCATCACCCGCGAACCGGGCGACCGTATCGCCAGGCCGCACGGACGAGGCGACGCGATCCGCCACTTCCCTCAGCAGATCATCGCCGGCCCGGTGCCCCAGACTGTCGTTCACTACCTTGAAATTATCCAGGTCGAGGAACAGCACGACGGCCGGGGTCATCGATCGGCGGCCGCGCGCGAGCGAATGCGCGACACGATCGCGGAAGAGCGCACGATTGGCCAAGCCTGTCAAGGGATCTTCGAAGGCCTGGCGACGTAGCTGCTCCTCGAATTCTTTTCGGTCACTAATGTCACGGAACGTGAGCACGATTCCGTCGACGTTGGCATCTCCAGTGAGATTGTTGGCAAGCACCTCAACCGTTCGCCATGCGCCCGTTTCTGACCGGAGGCGCCATTCGGACGATGGGCCGGCGCCGACGTGCGCCGTGGATTGGGCCAAGAACTCCGACGCGATGGCCGCGTCATCGGGATGGATGAGCGCGAGCAACGACGTACCCTCAATATCGCGGGGCCGATGTCCGAGCTGGGATGCGACCGACGGCGTCGCGTATCGAATCACCGCGCGGTCATCGACGATGAGGATCACGTCAGAGGCTTGTTGGACCAGCGATTCCCAGCGCGCCTCGCGGCGGTGGGCTGCTCGCTCCTCGAGCAGGAGCGCGTTCTCCCGCAGCGCAGCGACCTGCCGGATCAAGACGATGGTGGTAAGAGCGATGGCTCCCAGGACGAGATCGGGCAATGCTTCGTCCGTCGGCACCCGGGAGACCGCCATCAGAAGCCCATACCCGAGCGCCAGGCCCACGTACGGGATCCAGCTAATCGTTTGCCTGACCACACGCTCTCGGCTCGCCAGCGGGCGATCGACGGCGCTGAGTTGCACGTACGCGGCGACGGCCAAGAGCCATTCAGCGCCCACCCATATCAGGTCAAGCCAGTCGCCGCTGACATAGGTATCGCTAAGAATCTTGGGACCGTAGGCAAGATCGGCCGCGACGAACAGCGTGAGGCTGCCCCCGAGGATGAGGAGCGGAGTCCGATTGGCGGTTGGGGTTAGACGCAGCAGGAGGGCGCCGACGCCGCCGATCAGGACCAGGTCGCCGACCGGATACAGGATTGCGATGGCGGCCGCCAGCGGATCCGACTGTTGGGCGGATGCGATGGGCCGAATGACGAAGTACCAGACAATCATGCCGCTCCCGAGCACGACCGCTGCCAGGTCGAGCCAGAACTTGGTCTGCTCGGCGCGCGTTCGCGGGGCCGGTGGGAACAGGACGAGGCCGGTCAGTACGAGGGGATAAAAGAGCACATATGCCGCGTCGGCCCAGGACGGAAACGCCACTTCACCGAGCACGAGCTCATCAAATGCCCAGATCGCGTCTCCGACCGCATAGGCGAGGAACGCCATGGCCAGCACTCGCCAGGCCCAGCGGGCGCGCCGTTGCAGCGCCGGGACGTTTCCGACCCTCGATGCCATGGCCGCCGCCGCCAACGTGAAGGGCAGCGGCGTGATGTCCCCGATGAGCGTTTTCAGATCACCGGTAACCCATCCGAACGCTGTGGAAAAGACATAGAACGCGAGCGCAATGCCCAGAGCCTCGATCACGAGTGCCTCGATCGGGCCGCTGTGGGAATCAGCCGCCGCCGGGCGCGCGACCTGCCGAAGGGCTGTCTGAACCCGACCGATCATCCCCTCCCCCTCCGCTCGCCAAGAACCCGCGCTCCCGTGAGCAATTTGAAACAACCATCGGGGCTCAGCGGCCGCGGTCGCCACGGTGGATGGGGTGGTCGTTTGCGGCAAAATCGGGTAGCCAGCGCGCTTGCCGGCGGGGTGGGGTCTTCCCCCCGCGCGTGTCAGGGGGCGCACGCGGTCGGCGACACGCTAGCCGCCGCGTGTCCCAGAGCGCGACGATGGTGAACGACGGCGCGGGGCCGAGATGGCGGCATTGGAGGGAGCACGTGACATTCCAGCTCGACGGGAAGATCGCGGTTATCTCCGGGGGAAGTCGCGGAATCGGGCTCGCGACGGGGCGCCTACTCGTGGGGCACGGAGCCTCCGTCGCGTTCGCCGGCAGACACGACGACACGGTAGAGCGGGCGGTCGCGGATCTCCAGCAGGCTGCCGCGGCACAGGGCCATGATAGCCGCGTGCTCGGCATTGCGGTCGATCTCACGGCGCCCGGAGGCGTAGAGACGGTGGTCGAGCGGACGCTGGCGACCTTCGGGGGAGCCGACATCCTGGTGAACGGGGTCGGTGATTCCAGCTACGGACCGTTCACGGAGATTACCGACGAGATGGTCGTCTCATCCTGGACGATCAAGGTGCTCACCGCGCTCCGCCTTACGCGCGCGATCGTACCGATCATGGAGCGAAGGGGCGGCGGGGCAATCGTCAACATCAGCGGCGGGGCCGGGCGAGATCCGCAGCCGGGCGGCGTCCCCGCTGCAATCGCGAACGCGGGGCTCCGCGTGTTCTCAAAGGGCGGCGCCAGTGATCTGGCCCGCCGTGGCATTGCGATGAACACCATCTCGCTCGGGGTCGTCGCGACCGATCGACATCTGGCCCGGGCGAGGGCCGCGGCCACCAGAACCGGCAAGTCCGTGGAAGAGGTGCTCCAAGAATGGGACCGCGAGACGCCGACCGGGCGGGTCACGGCGCCCGAGGAAGTGGCGGAGCTTATCGTGTTCCTCGCCTCTCGGCGGGTGCTCAATCTCGTCGGCGCGGAAATCGTGCTGGACGGCGGCTCGGGCCACGGCCTGTAGCTTGGTTACACCGCGTCTTCGGGCCTGGCGCGACGTCCGGGCGCCGGTTCCGTGGCGCGAAGAGTGGGTTTGCGGTATCGTCGAGCGTATCGTTCCAGAACGTTACGCGGATGAAAGATGGTCCGGAGCTGGGCGGTCGTCGCCGCCGCGTTCCTTCTCAGCGCAGCGATCGTCGGCGGAAGTCTCATCGCCGCCAATACGATCGACTACGTCAAGACGTTCGACAGCTCCGTGCTCACCGTCACCGGATCGACCGACGTCCAGATCACATCCGACCAGATCAAGTGGTCCGGCACCTTCGGACGCGACGTGCCGGTGGCGTCCCTGCAGCAGGGTTACGCGCAAATGCTGTCGGACGCGGACATCGTTTCGAAGTTTCTGGCGGACCAGGGAGTCGCGAAGGACGAGATCACCATGTCGTCCATCCTGCAGTCCCCCATTCAGGAGCAGTGCGGCAACCCGCCGCGCGCAGGGTGTACGAACGCCATCGTCGCGTATCGACTTACGCAAGAGGTGACGATCAATTCGGCGGAGGTCGACAAGATCACCGGCATCGCCCAGAAGACGAGCCAGCTCATCGATCAAGGCGTGATCTTCTCGGGTCGCAACCCCGAGTATTTCTACTCCAAGCTCCCGGACCTTCGCGTGCAGCTCTTCGCCGGCGCCACGAAGGACGCGCAGGCGAGAGCCGAGCAGATTGCCGGTAGCACTGGCGCACGCCTCGGCCATCTGGTGTCGGCGAGCACGGGCGTCATTCAGATCACGCCGCCGAACTCGACCCAGATCTCCGACCAGGGGACGTACGACACATCGACGATACAGAAGAAGGTGACCGGCGTCGTGCGCGCCCAATTCACGCTGGGGCGGTAGGGTCGCCTGCTCGGCGAGGCCAGCTCGCGGCCGTGGCTATCCAGCTTGGCGCAGGAGCGGCGCGATGCTCACGCGTCGCGCCGCTCTGGATCCGGAGCGATCGCTAGCTGGGCCTGGCGTACTGCTCCGCGCTCTGCACCTCAACCCCGACGAAGGGCTCGGGTCCGTCGACCCACGCGTCGTGCCCTGGCGGGATGTCGTATGAGTCGCCCCCCTTGATGGTCGCCTGGTTCCCATTGGTGAGGCGAACGGTGATGCTCCCGGATAGAGCGTAGCCGACGTGGTGTACCTGGCAGCTCTCCGTGTGCACCACCGGTTTGATGCACTCGGACCACTTCCAACCCGGCTGCAGCGTCAATCGCCCCAGCGTCGACCCACCGACTCGGACCAGCTCGACCCGGGTCTTGTCCGGCGTCCGGACCTCGTCCGGCGTGCTGTGGCTCTTCACCTCGATCTGATCCGCCATCGTTTCCTCCTCACTATTCCGCGCGCGCTGCGCCTTACGCTTTTGCGAGCTGCAATTCGCCCTTGAAGGGGGCGACGCCCGGCAGCTCCCACTCGTCCCACATTGTGTCGACGTGCGCCTGGATGTACTCGACGTCTTCGTCCGCCAGGTGCGCGAAGCGGCCTTGCTTCATGAGGTACTCGCGGACCGGGGTCCGCTGCTTGCCTCGGGCGTCGTAGGTGTACTCGACCTTCCCGTCGATGATCTCGTAGAGGGGGAAGATGCCGGACTTGATCCCCAGCTCGCCGATCTCCCGCGAGTACTGGGGGTGAAAATCCCAACCCTTCGGGCACGGGTCAAAGGTGTGGATGAAGGTCGGTCCGCCGATGGCGAGCGCCTTCCGCACCTTGTTATGGAAGTCGAGGGGCGGGTAGGTCGCGCTGGCGGTCGCGACGTATCGGCAATTTGGATGCCCAACGGCCAGCATAGGCGCAACGTTCTTCTTCCATCGCCGCTGCATGATCCGGTGCTTCTTCCCTGGTGGGGTAAACGTCGTTTGAGCTCCGTAGGTCGTCATGCCGGTGGCCTGAATGTCCGTGTTCGCGGCGGACTCGTTGTCATACAGGATGACGAGGAGATCGAGGTCGGACTGGAGCGCCCCGGAGATTCCGCTCAAGCCCATGTCGCCGCCGCCGAGGTCGCCGCAGAAGGCGATGACGTTGATCTTCTCGTCGGGGATCTTGCCCTTGCGTTGGAGGGCGCGAATGCCGGCCGCTGTGCCCACCGCCGAGGAGCCGCCGGCGCCGAGCTGCGTGTGCATCCACGGGATGATCCACGGCGTGGTCATGTAGCTCGTGTTGGCGACGTACATGCACCCGGTCGAGCCGGTCGCGATCGTTCGCGGGCCGGCCGCCTTGGAAAAGTGCCGCATCACCATGGCCGACTCGCATCCCTGGCACGTCCGGTGGCCGGACGTGTACATCTCCTCCAGGGGCGTGTCGTGGACCGTTCGAATCCGCTCGTAGTCGATGAAAGGAAGAGGCTGTGCCATGTGCGTCGTCTCCTTTACTCGCGAAGTCCTAGCCAGCTCACGACTTCGGGCGTGTGTTTGCCGTCACGGGCGGCCATCGTGATGTCGAACATCCGCAGGCAGTCGTCGATGGAGATGTCGCGGCCCCCAAGGCCGCAGATGAAATTGGTCACGACGGGACGCTCGCGTAGCGGGTAGAGCGTCGACCGCACCTCGTGGAGGACGATACCGCCATCATCCGGGGAGCCGTGGGCGAAGTCCCGGTCGATCACACCGACGGCCTTGAAGCGGCCGAGGCACGCCCGCAGCTCCTCGGTGGGGAACGGTCGGAACCATCGCAGGTTCACGTAACCGACCTTGTGCCCCTTCTCGCGCAGCCGACGGACGGCCGTTCGGGCCGGCATCGAGACCGTCCCCAGTCCGATCAGAACGGTGTCTGCATCGTCGGTCATGAACTCGTCGAAATAGGGCGACGCGTACCGGTCGGACCCGAAGACGGCGTTCCACTCCGTGTACGCATCTTTGATCACCTGTCGCGCGCTGCGCGCGGCCTCCCAGTTTTGGCGCCGAATCTCGAGCACCCAATCCTCGTTTGCCTGAGGCGCGATGGAGATCGGGTTGTCCGGGTGGAGGCGGCGCGCACCGAGGTTATAGGGCGGGAGGAATCGGTTGACCGCCTCCTGGCTCGGCATCTTCACCATGTGCTGGGAGTGGGTGAGAAACGCGCCATCCATGGCGACCGCCATGGGCATCATGACGCGGCTGTCCTCGGCGATCCGGTACCCGATGAGGATGTGCTCCAGCGCCTCCTGCGCAGTCGACGTCCAGCAGAGAAGCCACCCCATGTCCCGAATCGCCATAGCGTCGTTGTGCTCGACGCCGAAGGCGCCGGGGTCGTCGAGGGCGCGATTGCCGACGAGGAAGAGAACCGGCAGCCGATCGGTGGCTGCGACGACGAGCGCCTCGAATCCGTACATCCACCCGGTGCCAGAGCTCCCGGCAAACGCGCGCGCGCCAACCGAGCTCGCATGCTTCACGATCTCGAACTGCGAGTGCTCGCTGTCCGCGATGATGTACTCGGCGTCGAGCTGACCGTCCGCGATGATCTTCGAGATCCCGTCCATCACTTCTGTGTACGGTCGGATGGGGTACGCCGCCACGACGTCAACGTCGGCGAGGCGCACTGCCTGCGACACGGCCTGGCAGCCCGTCAGCAGCTCGTCGCGGTCCCAGACCCTGGGGTCATTGGCTACTGCCATGCGCTCTGCTCCAATCTGGATTATTGGTCATTCGCCCAGCTTCGCCGGCGGGCCGACCGCCTCGCGAACGTCGCGTCCGGTACCGGTCACGTGGGGATAGGAGACGCGGATTCGCCCCTTCTTTTCCTCAGCCCACGCGATGTAGCCGGCCGGATCGCGACGGTAGTGCTCCCACGGGCTGCTGTTGTCCTCGAAGCGCAGCTCGTCGACCATCACGATGCACTCGGGGACCGGGCAGACGACGGCGCACTTGCCGCAGCCGACGCAGTAGTCGTACGAGACGTCGAAAAGCTTGCCGTCGATCGGATCAAAGCATTCGTCGGGACAGTCCAGCCAACACAGGGTGCAGCCAATGCAGAGGTCGAAGCGAACCACCGGTCGGAGCGACTTGGTGGTGCCGCGGCGGAAGCTGGCGTTCCGACTCTGGCCGCCGGGTCCCATCTCGAAGCCGCGCTCGACGGCTGGCACCGCAGCGCCGATGGAGAAGGCGTGCCACTTGGGCAGTTCCGGGGCCTTGTGGGGCCAGACGATGCCGTCGTTGGGTGTGACGGGCTCCATCCGCCGCAGCACGGCATCGTGGGCTTCTCGCGCAGCCAGCGCCCGCCGCTCCTCGCCCGTCTTCGCGACGAGATAGTCCGCGACGGCGTCGATGGAGATCACGTCCGGATCGACGGCCGAGATCGCGCCGAGGACCCGCTCGTGGGTAAGGTCGTCTTTGAAGACCCAGAGGCCGGCGAGATTCGCGTCGCCCTCGAGGGTGGTGACGCGATACGTGAAGTCGCGGCGCGCCACGAACTTCGTGAGGTCGCCGACATCCTTGCGAGAGACGATCAGGAGGCACCCATTGGGAATGATCTTCTCGTTGATGGGCCGAATCCCATGCCACCCCCAGGGCTCGACGCCCTTGACCATCGTGTCATCCAGCACGACGGAGACATCCGCCTCGTCGATGTCGAGCTTCGCTCCGCATTCGGCTTCCAACTCTTCTTCCTGGAGGTCCGGCGACACGAAGGCGAAGTACTTGCAGGGGATTCCGTTGCGCTCGGGCGAGTCCGAGTAGCGCCCGTTAGAGAAGCCGACCTTCCCCATCCGGCTGGCGATCACGACGATGTCCCCGCCAATGCGTTTAGCCAGGGTCTTTTGGAAGATGCCGCGGTAGTTGATCTCCACCCGTTTGATCATGGCGACTCCCTGATGCCGCGTCGAGTTCCGGGGGCCCGGCCGCGGCCTGCGAATGGCACATCAAATCACTGGTCGCCCATGCGCGTCAAGCGCCTCCTGTGCGGGGGCCTCCGCGCGGGGGAGACGGGAAATGCTTCAGCGCGTCGCCGTCGCCACGATCCGTTCGACGGTGGCGTGTGGAAGGGGACCGGCCTCGGCGGCTCTGGCGGCGAACTCGATCTGCTCGACGCTCGAGACCCCGACGAGCGCGGTAGCGATGCCCGCGCGGCTCAAGGCAAACCGAATGGCCAGCTCCGCGAGGCTGACGCCCAGCTCGCTGGCGATGGACTTGAGTCGCTCACCGCGCGCCACGTCCGCGGCGTAGTCGGTCCCGGTGATGAGGGTTCCGCCGGTGCCGCCAGCCAGCGGGTGCCGCTCCCGCGAGTCGGCGAGGGCTCCGGCCGCGAGGATCCGGATGGCAAGGACGCCCATGCCAGCAGCCGTTGCGTGGTCGATCATGAGGTTCATGTTCTGGGGAGCGAAGCCTGCAGGCACCGAGTAGCCAGCCGATGGGTTCACGGCACTGAAGTAGCAGTGCAAGACGTCGAAAGCGCCGCTGTCGATCGTCCGGATGACCGCCGACGTCTCACCGAGGCCGGTGAACCCGAGGAAACGAATTCGCCCGTCCCGCCTGAGATCCTCGAACAGATCGTGGACGGGGCCCAGCATGTGCGATACGGTTAACGCGCGATCGCCCGCGACATGAGTCTCGCGGATTCGGCCGTGGTAGTACAGAATGTCGACGGAGGTGCGCCCGAGCCGTTGCAGACTCTCGTTGAACAGCGCTCGCGCGCGCTTCGCGCCGTTCTCCAGGTCCTCCGCCGTTAGGCCCAGCTTCGTCCCCACGAGCACGTCCGGATGCAGTGCGTGCAGCGCCGCGCCGAGGTTCCGCTCGGAGAGGCCGTCGCCGTACGAGGCCGCCGTGTCGAAGTAGGTAACGCCGAGCTGAACCGCCCGCTCGATGGCGCGAAGCTGCTCCGCGCTCGCTCCGCGAATGAGGAGCCCGCCAACGTTGCCGCAGCCGAAGCCAATCTCCGAAATCGCAACGCCGCTCTTTCCGAGGGTTCGCGTGCGCATGGGGTTACCGCAGCCCGAGGTTCGCGCGGCGTGCGGTCATTACGCCTCCGAGATCCCGTAAAGCGCGCGCGGATTGTCGTCGAGCATCCGCTCGACCACGCGCGGATCGACGTCGCCCCGCTGCGCGAGCTTCCTGTGGGCGACCAGCTCGGTCGACGTGTCCGCGTGGCCGTAGTCGGTGCCGATGACCAGGTTCCCCTCGCCCGCATACCGCAGCACGTGAGGAATGTCGTCATCGACCTGGCTCGCGACGAACATGCGATTGCGCGCCATGATGCTCTCGCTGGGAAGGTTCCAGCCCTTCCACAGGAAGCGCTTCTGTAGCTCGCGAACCACGTACGGCACCCAGTCCGAGCTGACCTCGACGAATCCGAACCGCAGCTTGGGAAAGGCGTCGGGGATGCCGCTGACGAGCAGGGAGTGGAAGGCGCCGATGACGCTGAGCTTGAATTTCAGGAAGTTGCCGTTGTCTCTGTCCTGCGAGAGCAAGTCGACCAGGGCGGAGTTCCCGAGCGAGGCGTGGACGCAGATGGGCATGTCGAGAGCGCTGGCCTCTTCGTAGATCGGGAAGAAATATGGATCGGGAAGAAGGCGCGACCCTTCGACGCTTCGCATGAAGACGCCGCAAGCACCGTGGTCTTTGGCGAAGCGCAGCTCCGCCGTGGCGGCGTATACGTCGTCCAACGGCACTCGCGCGACCCAGCGCAACCGACCCTGACCCTGCGTCCAGGCCTCGGCGAGCCAGCGGTTGTAGCTCTTCCAGAGGGCGCCCTCGACGGCGGGATCGTCGCTGACGGCGGTGAGGAGGGACGGATAGAGCACCTGAACGTCGACCCCGAGTTGGTCCATCTGGCGGAGCCGCAGGCCGATGTCGGTCAGCTCGCGGGCGGGCGCCGGCGTCACCTTCCCGACGTTGCCGCCCTTCGGGCGGAGGTTGCCGTTGAACGACCAGAACTCGCGCGTCGATCCATCTTCGCCCTCTTTCCGCACGATCTGGGGACGCCAGGACGGGTCCACTCCATTCATGAAGTCCCACGTGTGCTCGCACTCGTGCACGTGGGCATCGGCATCGATGACGGCCATCGCTTCTCCCCCCGTCCGTCGCGCAGGCTGACTGCCTGATTGGCAGCGTGACGACCGTTTGATGATGCACCATCGGTGCGGTTGGCGTCATTCACCCGTCCGGTCGGTTTAAGTTTTGAGGCAACACGCACGGGGCCTGAATGGGCGGTGCGCCCGTCGCGGAAATGCGAGCCGGCTAGGCCCTGCTCCCGACGATCAGCGCGTCGTGGCGACGGGCGGCCAGAAGGAGCTGGGCTTCACGCGGTGCTCCGCCTCGTAGTGGGCCAGGAGGCGCTCGATGAGCCGGCGCGGCTCCGCGTCGTAGAGCACCACAGCGCCGGTCTCCTTGTTGCAGAGCGCTACCAGATCGCTCACAGCGTCTGCCACGCCGCCCGTGCCGGTCAGCACGCCGATCAATCGGCCTTCGTCGTATGCGATGGAGAACTCGCCGAGAGTGCCTGAGCGTCCGCCCGCGATTACGACGATGTCAGATGAGCGGATATTCTCAATCTCGCGACCCATCAGCCCCGAGCCGGTGTAGATCAGCACGTCGAACCCGTCGACGGGCGAGCCGTACTTGTGGACGTGCTCGTGGAGCGACAACCCCGGCGAGATCCCGACGACGAGGCCCCCGACCTCCTTGGCTCCCTGGACCGCCGCGTATGAAAGGCCCGGGCAGGCCCCGGTGAGGAGGACGCAGTCGCGCTCCGCGATGGTGCGCCCCAGCTCCTGAAGCCGCTCCCACGCTCCATCCACGAAGGGGCCCTCAGACGAGCCCATGACCCCGATTGCCAGTCGCACGGTCGTCGCCCTCTTCCTCTCTTTTTCCGCTGCTCGCGCTTCCTCGCTGCTTCGCCTCAGCAGCCGCCGGATCGCGAACGGCCGTCAGGAACCGGCCGTCAACATCGCCGACACCAGCTCCTTCTCTTCGACGCGGGGCTCGGCCGCGCGGACGAGCAGGATCGGCTGCGTCACTTCTCGCAGCAAGCGTTCGGCGACGCTTCCGTGGCGAAAGCGATCGTATCCACCACGTCCGTGGGTCGCCATGATCACGACGTCCGTCCCGTCGGCAATCATGGCGATCACTTCGTGCGCTGGCCCGACGGCGGTGCCGATCGTCACGTCCAGCCCGCTGAGACGCAGGCGTCCGGCCATGCGCGCCAGGTACTCGACCGCGTCGTGCCGCTCCTCGTCGCTGTCCACTGCCTGGCAGAGGTGCGCGTGTGTCAGGGGCTTCAGCGCCAGCGCTTCCACCATGGGCACCGCTTCCTCAGCGAGGGCGGACCCGTCCAACGGGACCACGGCGCGCTTGAGGGTCGTGGGTTGGGGACCAAAAGAGGGCACCAGGAGGACGGGCGCGGTGCCCTGGCGCACCAAGAGATCCGCAACGCTCCCCCGGGCGAATCGCGCCAGCCCGGTTCGGCCGTGGGTCGCCATGACGACCAGATCGGGCCGGCTCTCCGCCTCGAACTCGAGCAAGGCCGCGCCCGGTGATCCGTGCAGGAGGTTCTCTTCGGCCGGTACCCCTCGGCCGCGCGCTCTGGCGGCCAGGGTCTGCAGGTTTCGTCTTGCGCCCTCGTCCAGCGCGTCCATCACTTCCTGGTAGATGGTCGGGTCGACGTAGCCCTCCACGCCAACGCCCATGTCGAGCCACGACAGGTACTGGACGACCTGAACCAGCTCGATCTCTGCATGGTGCGTGGCAGCGATCTCTATGGCAATGGGGACGGCGCGCTCGCTCAGGGGGGATGCGTCAGTCGGAACGAGCAGCTTTCGAATCATCCGTATCGCTCCTTTCTCCCTCCCACACGGCAAGGCCGGGTGTCAACCTGGTCGGCTCGCCGGGAGCTTCAATCGTCTGGGAGGAGTATCCCGGCGCGCGTTCGCATTGCGACACGTTCCCAGGGGTAGTCAACCGTGCGCGCGGAGGGCGCGCAGACGCTCACCCCTTCGGGCAGGCCCTGCCCTCGGACCTTTCCACCTCGCGCGATCTGTGGAATCATTCGTCCAGCCGCTTGAATGAAGCCGCGTCCCGACCCCTCGCTGCGCGAAGATGCGACGGCGACGGTACCGCTCTGCGCGAATGCGCCATGCGTGGTGGCCCGCGCGCCCCGGCCTGAGGTGCGCGCACGAACGTAACGCGTCCCAAGAACATCCACGCCGCACGTCTGCCCGCCGCGGGGGATTGGCTCACTGGCGCGATCTGCCGAGACGAGGAGGATCGATGAGACGCTGGCTGGTCCCCGTCGGCCTGGCGAGCCTCGGCGGCCTGGTGGGATTTCGGCTCGCGTCTCACGCACGCACACTGCTGCTGTTCGCGGAGATGTTTCCCCAGGTCCCAATCAAGCCGCTGCGTTTTTTGACGCGAGCGCCGATCCACCGCTCGATTCGGCTGGCAGACCCTCCGGAAGGAATCGTTGCCGACCTGTATTTGCCCCGTGGAGGGTTCCATGGAGTCTGCCCGCGTGCCGTCCCGGCGGTCATTCTCTGCACGGGACTCAAGACACAGCAGCGAGACCGCGAGAATCTTGCGCATCTGGCGGCCACGCTCGCGCGGCTCGGATACGTGGCCATGTGGCCGCGGCTGGAGATCCTCGACCGCGGCCAGTCGGTCCTGGAGCGGCCGTCCACCTTTGTGCGCGCGCACCAATACCTCGCGAGCGTGGAGCAGGTGGACCCGGGAAGGATCTCGTTCGTCGGGTTCTCTGTCGGCTCGTCGGTGGCGTTCGCGGCGGCGACCGATCCGAAGATCGCAGATCGGGTGCGCGCCCTCCTCTTCTTCGGTGGGTACTACGACCTGCCCGAGTACCTGCTAGCCGTTGCCACGGGAACCACCGTCTGCGATGGGAACATTTTGACGTGGCATGCCGACGACGGCGCCGTGGCGCACGTTCGGTCGATTCTCGAGCAGCAGAGCGCACCCCATCTCCTGCGCGCCCTATCGACGCGGACGCGTGAAGAGGCCTTGTCTGAGATCGACGCCGCACCTCCCGAGGAGCTGGCGCCATTTCGCTCGGCGAATCCCGCAGACCGGGTCGCGAAGCTCAAGGCGCGCATCTTCATCCTGCACGACGAGGGCGATCATTACGTCCCGTACACGGAGTCCGTGGCCCTCGATCGCGCGCTGGGCGCGCGACCGGGCAAGGAGTTTCTGATCACCCACCTCTTCGAGCACACCCTTCCTCGCGCGGCTCTGGCCCGGGCGGCGACCGCCGACGTGGCAAGGCTGTTGGCGTTCCTGGCGGAGCTGTTTCGCGCGCTTTGACGGTTTGTCTGCGCCCGTCCGCATCTGATGCCCGGTGCCGTCTGTGGGCACGCGGGCGCGGTCGCGGCGGATCGGGGCTACGGCTCGCCGAGGAGTCGCACCGGGTTCTCCCAGAACAGCCGCCGACGGGTTTCGTCCGTCAGCGTCTCGAACCCGAGGAAGTGGCTCACGGATTCGGGGAAGCGGCACTCCATGTGGGGATAGTCGGACGCGTACATCAGGACGCCAGTGCCCATGAACTGATTCACCATCTGGATCATGTCCTCGCCCTCGGCCATCTCGATAGCGGAGAAGAAGCGGCCGCCGGTGAAGTAGTCCTCTACGTTGTGCTGGAGAGATGCGACGCCGCCCACGTACGTGGACTGGTCGCCCAGGCGACGCATCCAGAATGGGAGCCAGCCGCACCCACACTCCAGGATCGCGAACCGCAGCGACCGGTAGCGGTCCATGATCCCCGAGCCAAAGAACGCGCCGATGGCGCGCATCGCGCCCCACGGGTGGGCGGCGGACCTTCCGAGGAACGGACTGTTCCAGAGGTCGAGATAGCCAGGAAACCACGGCGGCCCGCTGTAGTGGCTGTGGTGGATGATGGCGAGCCCCAGCTCGTCCGCGACCTGCCAGATGGGCTCCATGTCGGGATGGTCGAGGGGGGTGTCATTCGCCATATTCGGATACACGCCGACGGCCCACGAAGTCTTTCCCCACCGCTTGATCTCCTCGACCGATGCCTCGATGGCGTTGGGCACGATCGGAAGGAGCGCCTTCAGCCGATGGGGATGGCGCCCGCAGAAGTCGTTGAGGTAGCGGTTGTAGGCGCGCATAAAGCCGACGGCGATGGCGACGTCCTTCGACGGACCGGCGCTGGACGAGCCACCGATGAGGAGCTGGACGTCCACGCCCTCCTCGTCTTGGTCGCGCACCCGCGCGTCCGCATCGTCGTCGATAGCCCCGAGGCTGGCGTACCGCTTGCCGCGGTAGTGGGCGTCCGGCCGCTCCACTCCGTGCTCAGACCGTCCGAGGGTCCGCCGAAACGGGTTCTCTTCCGGGAACGCGTAGGAGTGGCGTCCAACGATCATCCCCTCGGCATCCCGCGTGTTGACTCGCTTGTACGGCTCCAGTTCGGGTAATCTCTCTCGAAACGCGGGATCGTAGTACGGTTCGAGCGTTTCCAGCGACGGCCGCACATGGGTGTCAGTGTCCCAGACCCTGTAGCCGTCCTTCATGCAAGCACGCTCCCGCGGATCGAACTTGTGCGCTGGTCAGTCTAGCAGAGTGCCTTCGCCCACACAATCGCCCGGCGGGCGGAGGCGGGGAGGTGCCGAGTGCCGTACTTGCGGCGCGGGGAGCTATCGATCTACTACGAAACCAAGGGGAGCGGCTTCCCCCTCTTGCTCCTGCCGCCCGGCGGAATGAATGCCACCATCGAGTCCTGGGAAACGTCGGCTTTCAACCCGATGGAGATCTTCTCGCGAGAGTACTGGACCATCACCCTCGATCAGCGAAACGCCGGGCGCTCAACCGGCCCGCTGGACGTCGACGATCCGTGGGGGAGCTACGCCCAGGACCACCTGAACCTGATGAACCATCTGGGCATCGGTCAATTTTGCGTCCTCGGCTGCTGCATCGGGTGCTCGTACGCGTTGAAGCTTGTCGAGCGCGCGCCGGAGCGCGTCGTCTGCGCGGTCATCGAGCAGCCGGTCGGCATCAGCGAAGAGAACCGGGAGGTCCTTCCGAACGCTTTAGCGGGGCGCTGGGCGAAGGACTTGCTGGAGCAGCGGCCGTCTCTGGACCCGGCGCAGCTCGATGCCTTTCGCCAACGGATGTTCGGCGGCGACTTCGTGTTCAGCGTAAGCCGCGAGTTCGTCCGCTCGTGCGAGACGCCGATGCTCGTCATGCCTGGCAATAACCTCGACCATCCCACCGCGATCGGCCGCGAGATCGCCTCTCTCGCGCCGAACTCGGAGACACTGGAAGACTGGCGGTACCCATCCGACGTCGTGCCGAATACCGTGGCGCGAATCTGGAAATTTCTCAGGGCGCATCCGGCGGCGTAATGGACTACGCCGGAGCTGGGACCACGTGACGCGACTTTCCGCGATATGCTGGCTTGCGCTCGTCGTGGTCGTCGCCGCGGCCTGCGCGCCGGAGCCCTCCCCTACCTCGTCTCAAGCGACAGTCCAGAGCGCGCCGAAACCCACCCGCGCGCTCAACGTCTCGATCCGAACTGAGCCCCCGACCCTTGCCCAGAAGGTCCTGTCCAGCGGGGTCGGGACTTCCTTCGCGTTCACGCAGCGAGCCTTCAACGCGACGCTCGGTTTGTACGACGGCCAGGGGCTCCCGCAGCCCTACCTGGCGGAAGCGCTTCCGCAACTGGACACCGACACGTGGAAGACGCTCCCCGACGGGACTATGGAGACCACCCATCGTCTAAAGCCCAACCTGACCTGGCACGATGGGGAGCCGCTCACGGCCGAGGATTTCGTCTTCGCGTGGCAGGTCTATTCCTCGCCGCAAGTTGGCATCGCAAACGTCGTACCCCAGAGTCTCATTGCGGACGTCAGCGCGCCCGACCCACGGACGGTGCTCATCCACTGGAGCGGCCCGTATCCGAAGGCAGACGTGCTGCCCGAGGACAACCTCCCACCGCTGCCGCGCCACCTTCTCGCAAGCGCTTTCGAGCGCGACCCCGGCGGGCTCGCGACTCTCCCATTCTGGACGACCGATTACGTGAGCGCCGGGCCGTTCAAGCTGGCGCGATGGGAGCCGGGCGCCTCCATCGAAGGGTCGGCCTTTGATGGCCATGCGCTCGGCAAGCCGAAGATCGATCGGATCCGAATCGTCTTCATCAGCGACTCGAACGTGGCGCTGGCGAACCTATTGTCTGGCGACGTCGACTTCGCGACCGACAGCTCGATCCGCTTCGCAGAGGGGCAGATCCTGCAGCAGCAGTGGGGCCCGCAGAACGGCGGTACGGTGCTCATGCGGCCGGGGAGCTACCGCGGCGTCTTCGTGCAGCTACGGCCGGACGTGGCCAGCCCGCGCGCCCTGCTCGACGTCCGCGTCCGGCGCGCGCTGGCGCACGGCATCGATCGCGTCGCCCTCAACAATGGGCTCTTCGACGGGCAGGGGGTGATGTCGGACGTGCCGTTCATTTCGCCACGGACGAGCTTCTACGCGGAGGTCGATCGGGCTGTCGCGAAATACCCGCGCGATCCGCGCGCCAGCGAGCGCCTCATGAGCGAGGCGGGGTTCACCAAGGGGGGCGACGGTGTTTTCGCATCCGCGGCAGATGGCACGCTCCACTTCGAGCTGAACACGCTGGCCGGCCCCTATCGCGACGCCGAAATCGCGACGCTGGCCAGCGGGTGGCGGGAAATCGGCTTCGACTTCAAGGAGTCCTTCATGCTGCCGGCTCTCGCCGCCGACAACCAGGCGCGAGCGACGTTCCCCAGCCTCTTCAGCTACTCGACGGGCGCGGGCGAGTACTCGCTCGCCTCCTTTACGACCTCGAGGATCGGGACGCCGGACAACCGGTGGATCGGGCCGAACCGCCCCGGCTGGAGCGATCCGGACTTCGATCGGCTCTCAGCGGCTTTCGCATCGACCATCGCTCCGAGGGAGCGGGTCGCGCTTATCGCGCAGATGGCGAAGGTCATGAGCGAGCAGCTTCCCACCATACCCCTCATGTTCGAGCTGGCGGCCTACGCCCACAATGCGTCCGTCCACGGCCCAAACGTCGACGCCGACGAGGCCGTGATCGGCTGGAATGTGCAGGATTGGGTGCTCGACTAGCGGCAGCGTCACACGTTGAAAGCAAGGGGGCAGCGCATGGTCTACATCGATCCGGGCCTCAAGCGGATCGTTCAGGAGCAGCTCGAAGAACGCGGGGCGCGCGACCCAAACCAGCCACAGCGCCCGATCACCACGGTGAACATCAAAGCGCTCCAGAACCTGCAATTCCGGGCGACAGTCGAGGGGCATAGCTTCATCCTCGACGAGCGAGAGAGCAGTGGTGGGAACGACGCCGGGCCAGCCCCGATGCGCTACTACGCGGCCGGGATCATGGGGTCCGACCATGTGTGGATCGTCAAGATGGCCGCTCTGCGCGACCTCCCCATCGATCGCTTGGAGGGTCAGCTCTCCCTGTTCGGGCAGAAGGTCGAGTACACCGTCTCGATCGACAGTCCGAACACCGACGATCAGGTCCGCGCGCTGATCGGTGAGGTCCGAAAGCATCGGGGAAGCCTCGCGACGATGGCGGGCGGCCGCCGCGTCGAGTTCACGCTGCGTCACAATGGCCGCGTGATCATGGACACGGTCTACGACTGAAGCCGGCGGAGGAGCACGATGGGCGCAACGGAATCGCAGTTTGCATCGTTTGTAAGAACCTTCCCTACCGAAAAGATCCCAGCAGAGATCATGCACCTCGCAAAACGGTGCCTGATGAACTACGCTGGCGTCGCTCTTTTTGGCTCGCGCGACCCGTCCGTCAACGTCCTGCTGGACCTGTTCGAGGATCAGGGCGGGAACCGTCAGGCCACGATCATCGGGAAGGCGGTTCGGGTGAGCCTTCTCGACGCTGCCCTCGCCAACGGGTACAGCGGGCACGTGGAGGACTACGACGATACGCACCCGACGGTCATCCACCCGTCGTCGCCCATCTATCCTTCGGCGCTGGCCGTGGCCGAGCGCGTGACCACGTCCGGCAACGACCTCCTCGCGGCGTATGTCCTGGGCGTAGAGGTCGCGTGTCGGGTCGGGAACCTGCTCGTGGCCCACTTCCGCGACGGGGCGGACTTCTGGCATATCACCAATACGTGCGGCGTGCTTGGCGCCGCCGCCGCCGCCGGTCGGCTGCTGAAGTTGACCGAGCAACAGCTCGTGTGGGCCTTTGCCGTCGCCGGAACGCAGGCGTCCGGTGTGCGGGAGGTCTTTGGCTCCGACTGCAAGCCCTTCCATGCCGGCCGCGCCGCGCAGAATGGGCTCCTGGCCGCCCTCCTCGTCCAGCGGGGGTTCACCGGCACAGACAACATCTTCACGGGGCCGAGGGGGTTTCTCGGCGCCATGGCGAAAGGCTACGATCTGGCCGAGCTGACTCAGGACCTGGGGGGCCATTGGGAGCTGCCTGCGAATGGGCTGAAACCCTACGCGTGCGGCGCGGGCAACCATGCCTTCATCGACGCTGCGCTGGCGCTCCGGGAGAAACCCGGCGTCCGACCCGAGACCATTGCCAGCATCCACGGCTCGGTGCGGCAATTCGCGCCGAATCTCGTGCGCTACCAGCACCCCGTTTCGGCGCTCGACACGAAGTTCTCCTACTTCCACGCGATCGCAGTTGCCCTGGTCGACGGCGCCGCGCTGCCCGATCAATTCAACGATGCGAAGGCCCACGACCCGGTGATCCATTCGGTCAGGGACAAGATCACGGTGAGCGAGGACCCAGCGCTCCCCCGACATGCCGCCGTCGTCACGATGACGCTTTCCGACGGCACAACCTATACCCAGCGGATCGACCACCCGACCGGCACGGCGGAGAATCCGCTCTCCGATGCGCAGGTGGAGGAGAAGTTCCGCGGGCTGGCGCGGTCTGTGCTGCCGGCCGAGCGGGTGGATCGTGCCGTGGAGCAGCTTTGGACGTTCGAGCGCGTGGGCGATGTGCGAGACTTCCTCTCGATGCTGGCGCTGCGCGAGGGCGAGCTGGTCGCGCCGTCGCGCTGACGGCACCCGCGTCAGCCCGGATTCGATTTCGCGCGCGATTAACGCCCGGGTAACCGCGCGAAACGCATCCGTCATCCCTGGGATGCCAAGCTTCTCCCGATGTTTCTGATCGAAATCGGGACGGAGACGGATGAGTGACGGACTGGTGATCCGGCGGCGGCTGCGCCGCGCTGAATCGGCGCAATGAGCCCGCGAGCGGTCGGCCTGCTCGCGCTCGGGGTGATGATCGCCCTCGCGCTCATTCCGCTGCTCGCCGATGCGCAGACGCCGACCGTAAACCCCTGGGTTCCGGAGCAGCCCACCTGGACCGCTGTCCCGACCGCTACCTTGATCGCCGATAACCGGATCACCAGCACGCCGAGCGCGTACGCGCTGGGGGCCTTCTCGAGCGGGCTCGCCACGGCGACGCCGCGCCCAACGGGTCAACCGTCGCCACCGGACGCGACGCCATCCCAGGCGAACCCAACGACGGGAGACGCGGCAGCCGCGCCGCCACCATCTGGCTCGTCGTACCTGAGCGACCTGACCTGGGCGTCGGTTGCGAACGGGTACGGCCCCGCCGAGCGCGACATGAGCAACGGAGAGGACGCCGCTGGAGACGGGGGCCCGATCACGCTGAACGGCGTTACGTACGCCAAGGGGATCGGCGTGAACGCGCCCTCGGAGATCGTGTACGACCTTGGCGGGGCGTGCGCGACGTTCGTGTCGGACATCGGCGTCGACGACGATGTCCGAGACCGCGGGTCCGTCGTGTTCGAGGTGTGGGTCGACGGGAGCCGTCGCTCCGTGAGCCCGACGATGACCGGCGCGAGCCCGACAAATCAGGTCACCGTTGACCTCAAGGGCGCCCGCGCGCTGCGTCTCGTTGTGAGCGACGGCGGGGATGGAAACGCCTACGACCACGCCGACTGGGCAGGGGCGCAAGTCGCCTGCGGCGCGGACCAAGCAGCCCCGCTGCCGATGGGTGTGGCGCCCGCGAGCCAGTCGTCGGGTTCGGGAGCGAGCGCCGCCTCCGCGGACGCGGGCGCGGCCGCGCAGAACGCGGCGCCCCCGGGCGCGCAGCAGGCGGCTCAGATCGCCCAGCCCCCCATGCAGGCGATGCTCGTCATCGAATCACCGGAAGCGGACGCGGATCTCGTCGCCGGGGAACAGGCGTCCATCACCGGATGGGCGGTGGACCCCACTGGCCCGGGCACGGGCGTCACGAGCGTGGACGTTTATCTCGATGAGCTGAGCGACGATGGGCTCGTCGGCGCGGCCGACTATGGCTTGGCCCGGCAGGACGTCGCGAGCACGTACAGCCGGCCGGACTGGGCGAACGCCGGATTCGCCATGGAGTGGACGCTCCCCGACGGAAGCGACGGGCCCCACACGCTTTGGGTCGTGGCGCACTCAGCGCACGGGACGTGGATCGTCGGAAGCGTCGACGTCGGCATTCAATCGGAACAGGAGGCCGCGGACTCCTCGCTCGCCGGTCCGTGACTTACGTCGATGCGAACTCCCATTCGTACACGTTCCAGTAGGGGAGGCGGTCGACGCTACCGGCCGCAGGCCCCTTCAGGTCCGCCTGATAGGCCAGCACGCCGATGTTGAAATACGTGTAGTAGGCGGGAAGCTGCTCGCTGTAGAGCTTCACCATCTCGATGACCCACTTGTCGCGCTCGCTTCGCTCGAGGGTTGTGCTGTACAGATCGAAGAGGCGATCGTATTCCGGGTTCGACCACCCGCCACGGTTTCCGCCGATCCAGCCGTTGGCGGGCGAGCCGATCTGTCCGCTGGAGTGAATCTGAAGGGTTCGTTCTCCCGGTCCCGTGGACGGCGCATAGAGGGCGGAGAACGTGGCCCGCGCTTCATTGCTCCGCATCGCCGTGGTGGGGAGGACGCCCGGCTGCACCTCGATCCCTGCCCGGCCCCACGTTTCCGTCATAAGCGCGAGCATGCGCTCGAACACGGTGCCCTGCTCGACGATGAACTCGGGCGAGAAGCGCTCTCCGCTCGCACTGGCGAACTTGCCCTGCGCGTCTTTCGTGAAACCGGCCTCGTTCATGAGCTGCTCCGTGCGCCGGGGATCGTAGGGGTAGTGGGTCATCGCCTTGTCGAGCTCCGGGAAATACCGTGCGTCATGGGTGATCCCGGTCTCGGTCATCACGGCGTTTCCGTCGAAAATGCCCTCGTTCAGCCCGTCTCGATCGATGGAGTACGCGAGGGCGCGCCGGACTCGCAGGTCCAGCAGGGCGGGTACCTTCAGGTAATCGGGACGGAATTGGACCAAGATGTGGTTGAGGGAGCTGGTCTCATTCTTCACGATGCCGCGCTTGGATGCGTCCCAGTCGGCCTTCAACGCCTTTCCGTGCTCATACCGGAGGGTGAAGTCGCCCCCGATGGTGACGTGGCCGGCCAGAAGGTTAGAGAGGACGGCGTTCTCGTCGGGCATGACGCGCACGACGAAACGGTTGATCCGGGCCCGACCGAGGGCGTGGCCATCGAATGCGACGCCGACCAGCTCCGTGCCTGGCTCCCATCGCTCGAGGCGATACGGGCCAGCGCCCACGTACGCGCCGGCAAAAAAGGGATTCGTGCGAAAGCTGTCCTGCTGGTTGGGGTCTTGCTCGACGGCGCGAAACGGGCCTTCGAGGATGTGGCGGGGCAGCGGCTCGAAGTCGCCGAACGCGAGGTTCGCGGCGTCGGGGTAGGGCTTGTTCCACGAGATCACGAACGTCTGGGGGTCTCGGACCTCCACGCTGTCCATTAGGTTCTGGGGTGTAGGCGGAAACATGCCCGAGGCGGGGTTCGCGTACACCCGGTACGCGAAGGCGAAATCGTCGGCCGTCAGGGGCTGGCCATCGTGCCAGGTGAGCCCGGGCTTGAGCTGGTACGTCACCTCCATGCGTCCGTCCGGCTCCACGCGCCACGCGTCGGAGTTGAGCTGCGGCAGCGAGGCGGCAAGGTACGGCTTCGTCACTCCGTCGCCGTCGATGATGAACAACTCGGCGTTGAAGGGGCGCACCGCGCCGGAGGTGAGGCCGGAGCCGGCCTTGGGCAGCAGCGTGGGAGGCTCGTACCGGACGGCCATGGTGACCGTGCGGTCCTGCCCCGTCGATGCCGGTGCCGGCCCGGTCGCGTCTCCGCTGCCGGATCGCGTACCGCCCGGCCCGCAGGACGCGAGGAAGACGACGACGACCGTGAGGATTGCGCTTCGCCCGAGCATCGAGGTGCCTCCCGGCTCGTTAATGGGGCAGTGCTGGGTGCGAATATAGCACCGGTCGAAATCAACTCATACAATCTCCTTCACCGTCGTGTGACGCCGTCGGATTTTGGACACCAGTCCGGAATTCGGTTGGCCGGGTCCGGCGGCAGGCGCGCAGATGTAGGGACGAAAGGAGCGATCCATATGGCATCTATCGCTTTTGCATTTCCGTTGCTTCCCGGCAAGGCGGACGCGGGACGACGGTTCGCCGCCGAGGTGCTTGGGCCGCGTCGACGAGAATGGGAGGAGTCCGAGCGGCGCCTCGGGATCACCCGGGAGAACTGGTACCTGCAGCCTTCCCCCAATGGCGACATGGTCATCGTCTACTTCGAGGCGAGCGATCCCGCGCAGTCGCTGGGCGCGTTCAGCCAGTCGCAGGCGCCGTTCGACCTGTGGTTCAAGCAGCAGGTCCAAGACCTCTGCGGGGTGGACATGAATCAGCCCCCGGCAGGTCCGCCGCCTGAGGCATTCTTCGAGTGGTCGGCGAGCTAGCGGCTGGGCGAACCGATGAGTCGGTGGGAGGGGATATGAAGCCGGCAGGGGCGGGCCAGATGGCTGAGCGCGCGGAGCTTCAGGAGCGTGCGAGCTTTCCCTATTATCAATGGATGCAGGGCGAAGGGATTCCCATTCATTTCGCCGCGGCCGGCGTGCCCGACGTCACGACCCTCGAGCGCAGACCGTGGCAGCGCACGGGAAAGGGGCTGGGCGCCTTCATCGAGCTGATCGGAACCTTCCAGGCGGAGCGCGGGATGTTCGTCTGCGAGATCCCGCCCGGCGAGTCGCTGGACGTGCAACATCACCTGTACGAGCAATTTACGCTGATTCTCCAGGGCCAGGGCGCGACGGAGATCTGGCAGAAGAACGGTCCCAAACGCACCTTCGAGTGGAGCAAGGGGAGCCTATTTGCTCCGCCGAAGAACACCTACTATCGCATGTTCAATCTCAGCAAGGAGCCAGTGATCTATTTCGGCGTCACCAACGCCCCGCGCCTCTTCAACTCCTTGTTCGCGACCCGTCAGAAAACGGTCTCCCGGTCGCTCCTCGAGTTCGTGTTCAACTGCGACTATGACTTCACGGACATCTACGATGGACGCGAGGACTACTTCGATCGGACCGAGAACCGAGTGGCGGTGGGCCGATACAACGCGAGCACTTGGTACACGAACTTCATTCCCAACGTGAACGACGAGTGGATTTCGGACCAGGAGCAGAAGGTCGCGGGTGGACAGCTCACCCACTACGTCATGGCAGGGGAGTTCCCGTCCGGCCACATCTCCGAGTGGCCCGTCGGCCGATACCACAAAGCCCACTACCACGGCCCGGGAGCGGTGCTCGTCGGGCTGAAGGGCCACGGGTACGTCAACCTTTGGCCGCGCGAGCTGGGCGTCCATCCGTGGCAGGACGGCCACGGCGACGAGGTCGTCCTGGTCGAATGGGGTCCGAACAGCATCTACGTGCCGCCGGACGGGTGGTTCCACCAGCATATGAGCACAGGGAAGGTCCCTGCGCGCCACGTGGCGGTGTATCCGTATGGCAACGGGAGCCCCCTATCGGTTCAGCGGCCGCAGGACGAGGGCGGCGTGTTCACGCCGGTGCGCGAGGGCGGGCCGCTGATCGACTATGAGGACGAGGACCCCGAGGTGCGGCGATATTTCATCGAGGCGAACCGGAGAGAGGGCGTCGAGTGCACGATGCCGCCGGTCGTCTATCGGACCGATCCATTCGATCTTCCGTGGGACAAGAGGAGCAGCCGCTAAGCAGCGACGAGGCGAGCGCCGCCAGCTTCAGGGGGGTGATAGAATTTTGCCGCGCCCGCGATCCGTCTGCACGCGCGGGGGCGGTCCCCGAAGGGCAGACCCCTCCCGAAGTGGCGCGAAGCGACGACGGGCATTGAGCCCGTGCGCTGAAGTTCGCCCCCGTAGCTCAGTGGACAGAGCAGCGGTTTCCTAAACCGCGTGTCGCGTGTTCGAGTCACGCCGGGGGCACCACGTAACCAGTGGGCGATGAGGGATAAGCAGCGCTCATAAGCGGTCATTGACGGTCGTCTTGATTTTCCGGAAATTCGGGGGTTTCGCCGTTTGACCCCAATTTTGACCCCAAATTTGACCCCAATTCTTCCTCAGCTGACCCCAATATGCCGTCCATCGCAGTGGCCACTCGGTGCCGCCCCTCGTCGTACCAGTGGCCATACAGGTCCGCGGTCAGGCTGATCTGGCTGTGCCCCAGCGTGCGCGAGACATCATTGAGGCTCAGGCCCGAGGCCAGCATGAGGGACGCGGCGAGGTGCCTCAGACCGTGGAACCGTTGCTCGGGCAGGCCCGCTCGACGCAGGACGCGGTGTAAGTGGTGTGTCACCCAACTACCATTTAACGGACGCCCTAGCCGCGTCGTAAAGACTAGATCCGGTGCTTCCCATGCATCCGCGTCCTGCCGCATTGCGTCTTGCTTCTCACGCCATTCACGTAACGCATCGATCGCTACTTGCGGGAGTCCGATGACGCGTCGACTTTTCTTCGTCTTGGACTGCTCGCGGATCACGTATTCACCGTCGACTAAGTGGAGACCACGACGGACTGATAGCGTGCCGTTCTCGAAGTTAATGTCTTCCCAGGTGAGGCCGAGGACCTCGCTCAGGCGTAGGCCACATGTGGCAGCTACGATGTAGACGGTGCCAATGGAGTCCTGCCGCGCAACCTCTAGGAAGCGCCTGGTCTCCTTGGGTGTCAGCGGCTTGATCTCGGTCTGCGCAACTTTGGGCCCCTCAGCTATGGACGCAACGTTCTTCTCGATCAGTCCCCAGCGGACTGCCCAATTGAGTGCGGTGCGGAGAATAGCGCGGTGATGGTGGACCGTGCGCGCCGACAGGCCCTCAGCCAACTTCTCTCGGATGTAGGCTTGGACGTGCATTACGCGCAGGTCTCGGAGCTGATGATCGCCGAGCCCAGGAATAAGATGCTGGACGGTGTAGTCGCGGTAGCCCACATAGGTCTTGGGAGCAAGGAAAGGGCGACGCTCTTTAAGCCAGGACAGCAGGAACTCCCGTAGCGTCTGGTCAGCGCCGGGCGGTGGCAGTGCCTCTTGGCGCGCACGGTACTTCGTATGAACAGCTTCAAGGAGCTGCCACGCCTCGTCCTCCGTATGCGCAAACACCGAGTACCGCTTGCCACCAACCATGATTCGGCCTTCATAACGCTCATCTGCTGGTCGGTAGCGGACACTTCCCCTACGCTTTCTAGTCATTCACGCTCCACTAGAGCTTATGGGGCGGAGGTTTCTCCCCCGCCCCGGTTCGTTGTCACGCACCCTGTCCAGTCGGCGTGTGGGTGCGTGGACGAGTCTGAGCAGGCCCGCAACAGCGACCGCGTGTCAAGGGCGATCCCGCCGGTGGTGCCGAGAGCGAGGCCCCTCGCCCATCCGCTCCCCGGAAAAGCAGGTTAGCATCATGCATCTATCATGACTAAAGCCGTAATCTATACGGTATATGGCTAACATGACGAGAAGCCTGAGCGCCCGGGAGTTGATGCTGATCGAAAGCTGGGAAGCCGACCGCCGCCTATCTGGACGGCCTCCGTCTCCAGGGCATCCGCTTTTACCTTGGTTTCGACACTGCCGCCGCCTTCTGTGATCCCATTCTCTTGGCTCGTGCCCAGGGCGGGCGGGGTCTCTTCGCCACACATCCACCCTGGACGAGTCTTGGCCCAGTATGTGAGCACGTTCACACTGCGTTGCAGATCTTGGCGGCGTCCCATTGGCGCGGACGCGCCGACCTCGAACGTGCCAGTGCCGAGGATTCGCGAGTCCGCAGGGATTGGGACAGTCAGGTGCGGACTTAGCTGGTAGAAGAACTCGCGAATGTCTTCCATACCGACGTCGTGGCGGATCTCATGGTAGACACCTGCTAAGACCTTCAGGAACGATGTGGAGCCAAGCAGCGACTTACCGCGCAGCACCTGTGGACTGATCTCACCAGTGGACAGCTCCTGAATCTCCGGAAAGCCTTTGCCCATGAGGATCAAGAACATCCGCGCATCCTCGGCCAGCTCTCGGTCCTTCAGCTCTCCTTCCTGCCGCCGACTGATCCGACCCGAGATCCCCACCGCAATGGTACGAACGATGTCGGCTAGGTGCTTGACAGATAGCCAGTACGGCGATGTGCCAGTTGTCCGGTCCCGCTCCATGTCGACTAGATTGACGAGCATGGGCGTATCGAGCAGGATGTCCACCGCGCGGTTCACGACCTTGCGCCGATCGTAACGGACCCGCAGCGTGGAGCCGACGCCGAGCGCAGTGTCGTTGATGTCGACGAACATCTGCTGATAGATTCGCGGATCATCGGTGATGTGGATCTGCAAACTGATCCGCTCCTGGTGGAACCGCCGCCGCTGGGCTTCCAGGTCTGCGAGGCGCCG
>DASRDP010000043.1 GCA_035652535.1 Chloroflexota bacterium | reverse complement strand
GAGAACGAACAAGGATCGCGCCGCGCGAATATTGGGCAAACGGGCGATCGGCATCATGTCCGCGCTTGCGCGACCTCGGGCTCCAGGAACGCGGGCCGCGCGTGCCCCTTCGAGCGCACCGGGTTGTCCGGCAGCTCGATCGTCCACTCGCGTGTCCCCTCGAGCCACGGAACGTCCTTGGGGAGCAACCCGGAGGCGCAACGGAAGCGGAAAGCGCTCGGCTCGTCGACGCAGGCGGGCACCTCGCCACGGTCACGGAGGGCGCGCGCAGCCTCGAGCAAGCGCATGCGCACGCGCATCTCGGCCACATCTGTTGGCCCGAGGTGCTCGCGAGCGCGGTTGACGATTCGGCCCATGCCCTCCTGCATGGCGCGGTCCTCCAGGTCCGTGCTGGGCAGTCCCGAATACCTGCCCCGGAGCTGCACCTCTGGGTCGTAGCCAAAATCGTTGCCAAGCTGGGCCCGCTGGCGCCAAGCATCGCCGGCGGCGGTGCCCGGCGGCAAACGCTCCTCCCAATAGTCGGCCCGCCCGATCCGCTGTCCGGATGGGCTCTGGATCGCCGTGCCTCGCGGCGCGAAGCTCCGCCATTCGGGGTCGCCAACGGGCTTGGATGGGTGCCAGCTGTAGAACCAGACGAGGGTGCTGTAGTCGTCGATTGGGACCCAGATATGACCGGACACGGTCGTAATCCAGTCCGAGACGGGAGGGAACATGGTCATGAAGGGGAAGAAGAAGTGGCCGACGCCGTAGTGGTACTGCTCCTCGTCGTAGCGGCGCCGGACGCAATGGACTACGCCGTAGGGCGTGTCCCGAGCGTCCATCGTCGGCTTCTCGTTCGTGTAGCGATCGATGTGGTTCTCCGCCCCGATCAGGAGATCGCGTGCGGTGAAGCTGTGTAGGTACGCTCCGTGGCTGAGGTCGAGGTCGCCTTCGAGGGACTGGAGGTAGTTGCACTCACGCACGGTGAGGGACATCCGCTTCTGGTTCTCGGGAATCGTCGCAAGGCCGAACTCGGGCAAGGGCGGCAGCTCGTCGCCCCGCCTCGGTCCCATGTACGTCCAGATGGTGCCGTTCACCTCGCGGCAGGGGTAGGCCGGGTGCCGGATATGCTGCCGCATCGACTCGGCCACAGCCTCGTTTGGGATCTCCAGGCAGCGGCCGTCCACCCCGTAGAGCCACCCGTGGTAGATGCAGCGCAGGCCCCCATCCTCGTTGCGCCCGAAGTACAAGGAGGCGCAGCGGTGGGAGCAGTGCTCACCGAGGAGCCCGATCCGCCCGGCGGTGTCGCGAAACATCACCAGGTCCTCGCCCAGCAGCCTGATCCGGATGGCGTGCTCGCCGGCCGCGGGGGCGTCCGCGGAGGGAACGACCGGGAACCAAAACTGGCGGAACAAGTTGCCCATCGGCGTCCCAGGCCCAACGCGCGTCAGCAGCTCGTTCTCCTCGGGGGTCATAGGCTCCGCCTCCTGCCGGGGTGCGCGGTCCCGCCCGCGCGGTCTGGAGAATGGTACACTCTCCGCGCCTATTCAGGAGCGGCACCTGGTGGAAGGATGATCGGCGAAGCGTGGTCTCCGGACTGGAGCAACGCCGTTTTTTCGCTCGCCGAGCGTGATCGCCGCTGGCGCAAGGCCCGCGAGCTGATGGCGCGAGACGGGATCGACGCCATCGTGTGCTTGCCGTGGACGAGCAACCACGATCGCGGCCAGGCCGACCCGCGCTACCTGACCCAGCTCGGCGAGAACTCGGATGAGACCACCATCGTCTTCCCCCTCGATGGCGAGGTGACCGCCTGGCATTCACGCGGCGGGGTCTGGCCCTCCTCGAACTGGTTCACCGACATCCGCGCCGCAGCCCGGGGTACTGGTGGGGCGAGCGCGGCGGGCAGGCTCAAGGAGCTCAGGCTCGAACGCGGGACGATCGGGATCGCGGGACTCACGGGCGGTATGCTCTCCCACTGCCGCATTACCGAGGGCGAGCAGAACTGGCAGTCCGTGGAGATCATCAAGCGGGAGCTGCCGAACGCCAAGGTCGTCTCGGCGACCGACCTCCTCGGCGAGGCACGCTACCAGAAGAGCGAAGCGGAGATCGACTTCCTGCGCCGGGGGACCGCCATCGCCGACAAGGTGCTCGGCGCCATCGTCGAGCACGCGAGGCCCGGGGTCGCTGAGCGGGCCGTATGGGCGGAGATGCTTGCCACCTACGGCGAGGCAGGAGGCTCGTTCGAGCCCATGTTCGGCTGGATCAGCGGGCCCCAAGGGAACGTATACCACCGGATCGAGCAGCCAACCTTCCGCGTATTTCGCCCCGGCGATCAGCTCACGGTGGAGATTGACGGGCGTTGGGGCGGCTACATCGCGCAGATCGACCAGACGTTCGCCCTGGGCAGAGCCGCCCAGGACCTTAGGGATGGGATGAAGCTCGCCTACGAGTCGTTCAACCGGGTCTTCGCCGCCCTCAAACCAGGCGTCACGGTAGGAGAGCTGCTGGAGATCGGCACGGTCGAGGGCATGGGGGGGCGCGGCGTCGCTCGCCTGACCATGCACGGCCGCGGGACGGGCGACGATGGACCGCTGGTAACGGGGCGGCTCACCCCAGAGCTGCGGGCGATCGAGATGAAAGAAAACTGCGTCATGGTGATCAAGCCGAGCGCGACCGTCGATGGCAAGGGCTACGGCGGGAACTGGGGTGAGACGGTCGCGATCCGATCCTGGGGCGCCGAGCGGCTCGGCGCCCACCCCCAGTACCTCTACGAGCTGGCATGAGCGGAGAGCATTGATGGCCGAGAAGTGGTCGCGCGCCTGGAGCAACGTGGTGTTCTCCACCCGCGAGCGGGATCGACGGTGGGCCAAGGTGCGGTCGCTGATGAGGCGTGACGGCGTCGACGTCCTCGCCGTGCTCCCATGCTCCAACAGCCACAATCGCGGCGCGGCGGACGCCCTCTATCTAACCCAGCTCGGCGAGGCCGCGGACGAGACGGTCGTCCTATTCCCGCTGGAGAACGAGCCGACGGCCTGGCTGTCGCGCGGTGGTGTTTGGCCGTCGTCGAACTGGTTTACCGACATTCGCGCCGCGACCCGGGGGACGGGCGGCCGAGTCATCATCGACCGGCTGCGCGAGATCGGCTTCGAGCGGGGGACCATCGGCATTCCAGGGCTCACCGGGGGCGTCCTGGCCCACTGTCGCGAGGGCGAGGGCGAGGTCAACTGGCAGTCCGTCGAAATGATCAAGCGGGCGTTCCCGAACGCGGCGGTCGTCTCGGCCACCGAGTTGCTTGGCGAGGCGCGCTTCCAGAAGAGCGCCGAGGAGATCGACTTCCTCCGCAAAGGCACGCTGCTCGGCGAAAAGATCCTCCAGACCATCCTGGACTATGCCCACGTCGGGGTGCCCGAGCGGCGCGTCTTTGCCCAGATGTGGGCGACCAATGCGCGGGAGGGCGGCAGCGTAACCCCGATGTTCGGCTGGACCTGCGGTCCGTTCCCGAACGTCTACCACCGCGTGGAACAGCCGTCCTTCCGATCATTCCAGCCTGGCGACTTCCTCTCTGTGGAGATCGACGGGCGGTGGGGCGGCTACATTTCGCAGATCGATCCGTGCTTTTACTTCGGCAAGGCGCCTCGGGAGCTCGAGGACGTCCATCGTGCCATCTTCGACACGTTCAACAATGCCCTGTCGATCCTCAGGGCCGGGATGACCGTGGCCGACGTCTTCAGCCGCGCCAATCAGACAGCCTTGGACGGGCGATTGCAGACGACCCTCAGCATGCACGGGCGGGGAACCGGCGACGACGGGCCATTGGCCCTCGGCCTTCGCGACACGCACCTCCTGGGCGTCGAGTTGAAAGAGAACAGCGTGATGATGCTGCGCGCGAGCGGATCCCTGGATGGCGTGAGCTACGGGCGTTGGGCGGATACCGTCGTGATCCGCAGGAACGCCGCGGAGCGCCTCGGGACCCGCCCTCAAATCCTCTACGAAGTCGAAGGGTGACGCGGAAGGTGAAGCGGCCGGGAATGGTCTCTTTGAACATGGTGGATACCCAGCGGCCGCCGATCTCTTCCTGGATCGCGTCCAGCTCTTCGTCGGATGGCGGGCGTTGTGCTTGAGGGAGATGGGATCCACCGCGTTGATGGGGGTCCCGGACCTGGCCCTGGATCTCTCCAGTCTCCTCCATCTTGCGGATGGCTCGGATCAGCATGCTCCTCCACGCGCTGATCGACATGTCGGCGTTGCCTGGTCTCATGGCCGGGCTACCGGTCAGGCGGAGGCTGGGGAAGGTGTACTCGGGGCCGCCGTGGAACTCCCCTGAGGAATTGCCCTCTGCCTGACCAGGTTGTACTGCACGAATGACTTGGCCAGGCAGCCGAGCCATGCGTGGAAGCTGGGCGTGCTTCGCGGATTTCGGGCTGCGGCGCGATGGATGCTGAGGAACGAAGAGAACGCGAAGAAAAGCTCGGTGTAGGTTAGCCGGTGGCGCTCGGTAGCGATCGAGGGGCCGACTCTGCGCGACGTCTCCTTCGAAGGGTCCCCACCGGAATTTGGAGCCCTGAGTGTATTCATATGGCGGTACACTCCCCCGCATGAAACGACTCAGCGCGATGTTGCTCGTCGCCGCGACGATCTCCGCGTGCACCGCCCAGCCCCAGCCCGGCTTGCCTGCGCGGCCGGAGGGTGCGAGCGCCGCTCCCAACCAGCATCGGGTGCTCACGATCGCGATCCGCTACGAGATCCAGCGCTTAATCCCCAAGAGCTACCAGTCCGGGATCCAAGAGAACAAAGCGCTGTTCACGGCAACGCTCACCCGCAACCAAGCGGATGGCGCCATCGGCCCTCAGTTGGCTGAGGTACCCCGGCTCGACACCGACACCTGGCGGGTATTCCCCGACGGTCGCATGGAGACGACCTACCGCCTGCGACCCAACCTCATTTGGCACGATGGTCAGCCGCTGGTCGCGGACGACTTCGTGTTCGCCTGGCAGGTCTACACCAGCTCGGCGCTGGACATTTTTATCCGAAATCCCCAGCAACTCATGGACTCGGTGACCGCGCCCGACCCGCGCACGCTCGTGATCCATTGGAGCGCGCCGTATCCCGATGCCAACTCACTGGAGCTCGAGGACCTCGACCCACTGCCCCGTCACCTGCTCGGCGAGCCATTCGCGAACATCGCCCAGACCGGGCCAGACGGCTTTCTCGCCCTACCCTATTGGGTGGCAGAATACGTGGGGGCCGGCCCCTATCGCCTGGTCCGCTGGGAGCCGGGCGCGTCGTTCGAGGGGGTCGCCTTCGACGGCTATGTGTTCGGACGGCCCAAAATCGACCGGGTGATTCTGAAGGTCATCCCGGACGACACATCGGCGCTCACCAACGTGCTGGCCGGGACCGTCGACTTCACCAGCCTCCGCTTCGAGCAGGGCCAGGCCTTGATGCAGGAATGGGTCCCGAGCGGCAAAGGATCGTTCACGCTCGATCTCGGGGGCGCCCAGAGCGAGTGGGTCCAGCTTCGGCCCGAGTACGTCGGCCATCCAGGCCTGCTGGACGTCCGCGTTCGCCGGGCCATCGCCCACTCCCTCGACCGCCAAGCCATCAACGAAGGGGTATTCGAGGGTCGGGGCACGATGGCTGAGACCATGGTGCCACCGTTCGAGCCGTTCTACGCCGACGTCGATCGGGCCGTCCGCCACTACCCGTTCGATCCGCGGCGAGCTGAGGAGCTAATGAACGAGGCCGGTTACTTCAAGCGCGACGGCCTCTTCGCGAACGCGGCCGGCGAGCGATTCTCCTTCGACCACATCACCCAGAGCACCGGGCCCGAGTTCGAGCGGGTCGAGCTGATCATGACCGACGGCTGGCGGCGGGCGGGCATGGAGGTGCGACCATCGGTCCTTCCCTCCGGCCAGGTCGGGCCGGGCCAGCAACGGCACACCTTCCCCGGTATCTCGGGCCGGGGTGGCGGCCGCCTCGAGCGCAACTGGATCACTGCTGAGATCGGGACGCCTGAGAACCGGTGGACGGGCGAGAACCGGTCCGGCTGGTCCAACCCGGAATACGATCGCCTATACGAGCAGTTCGTGGCGACTCTGGACCGCGCGACGCGGACCCAGCAGTTCGTGCGGATGCAGCAGCTACTGGCGGAGGAGCTTCCGGTCTATTTCACCTATTTTTCGGTGACCTCGACGATTCACGTGGCCGGCCTCAAGGGGCCAACCGCATCGACCACCGGAACCGGGACGTTTACTCGCGGCCTCGGCCGCTGCTGGAACATCGACGAGTGGTCGTGGCAGTAATCAGGAGAGACGGATGCTGAGCAAGGAAGAGAACGAGTTGTTGACCCAGACCGGCCCGGGAACCCCGTGTGGGCGGCTGCTCCGAAGCTACTGGCAGCCCGCCGCGCTGAGCGAGGAGCTTCCGCCCGGTGGGCCGCCCATCCCGCTGCGCCTGTTCAGCGAGGACCTCGTCATGTTCCGCG
>DASRDP010000042.1 GCA_035652535.1 Chloroflexota bacterium | reverse complement strand
GCGGAGCACGCCCCTGGGGTCGATCACCGCCCGCGAGCGGTAGGGGGCGGACTTGTACCAGGTCGGCGGCAGGCCCAGGACCGGCCACGGGTAACAGGAGCACAGGGTGCAGACGACCACGTTGTGCACGGTTGGCGTATTCTCGAGCACGACGATCTCCGCCCCTTGCGATCCCCAGTACCCCATCTCGGCGATGGCTTCCGTCCCATTCTCGAGCAGCCGCCGCTTGAACTCGGGGTCCACCCACGCCCGCGCCACGACTTTCGCGCCGTTCATCGGGCCGATGTCCTGCTCGAACTTCTGCACGATGTAGTCGATAGCGTCGCTGGAGATCAGGCCCTTCTCCACGAGGAGCGACTCGATGGCCTTGGTGCGCAGCGCCGCGGGTGTCTCTGGCAGCGGGTGATGGTGATGTCCGTCACGGTCGTCGGGCATGGTCTTGCTCCCCGTGCGTGTTTTGTCCTTCAGCGGGCTCGAGATAGCTCTCCCAGAGATCGAGGTGGACGCATCCGCGCCCCTCGGCGTCCGGCCCCCACAGCTCCTCCGCCTCGAACCGAACGCTGTACAGCCCCTGCGGATTGGCGCCCAGGCCGTGCGCGATCGTATCCGGAAAGTCGTGGCTGCCGTGCACGCGATCGATCACCCCGACCTTTCCCCGCGCGTATCGCGGCAGGCGCGTGTGGCCCTTTGGATGAATGTTCTTCGTCCGGACGACGTCGCCCTTTGAGAAGTGGGGCGGCGCGCCGTCGGGCCGATGGAGCGGCTTGGGCCGTCCGGTAAAGCGCGCCTTGGCGCGCTCGAGCAGCGCGTCGTCCTGGTGTCGGGGGACCGGCGCCTCCGGATTCGCTCGGTAGAAGGCCAGGCGGTCGGCCAGCTCCTCCTCGGTGATGTGTCCCTGCTCGACGAGCCTGCGCTCGGTTCGCAGGAGCCAGCGCTCGTAGTAGCTGGCGGCGAGGTAGACGGCCGGCGGCAACGACTCCAGGGCGTAGCGGGAGGCGTCAAGGTTCGGAAACAGGCCGAGGTTCGACGAGCCCCCCAACGCATACACATGTCCCTCCCACGGCTCGTGGAAGACGGGCTCGTTCTCCTCGCGCATCACGGGACCGAATCCGTGCATCCCGCCCATGTCGTGCACACCGTCCATCTGGCCCCTCCAACAGATTCGGACGGTTGACTCTAGGCGAGGAGAAATTGATGTGTCAAGACCGCTCGACGAGACGGCTGGAATCACCGCCCGGATCTCGGATACCCTTCTCAGCCAGGATAATCTCTTCGCCGCCAGCAAAATTCGGAGGAGCGATGAGCGCAAGCGACGAGATCGAGCTCCAGGTTCCGAATCTCCGCTACGACATCACCATGCCCTTCGTCGACGGCCGCGTTCCCGTCGACGGCGTTCGACTGAAGGTCGGCCGTGGTGTCGCCGGCACGGTTCTGCCAAAGGACAGCCCCCTCATCACCGGCGATTTCGGCCTCGTGGACCTCAACATTGGCAACCTGCTCCAGGCGATCGAGGCGGGCTGGGAGATGGTGGCCCTACCGGTGTTTTCCAAGCGCAAGCCGGTCTACACCTACGTCTTCTGCCGCTCGGATCGGGGCATCGCGACGCCCAAGGACCTCGAGGGCAAGCGGATCGGCGCGGGCCGATACGTCAGCTCAATTACCGTGTGGCTCCGGGGTTTACTCCACGAGCACTACGGCGTCGACATTTCCACGCTTCGATGGGTCGTTTGGGGCCCGGACCCGTTCCCGAACTTCGACGAGCGCATCCGGATCGAACCGCCAGCCGACCCCAAAAAGAGCGTGTTCGATGCGCTCTTCGACGGCGAGGTGGACGCCATCATGACCGACATCTCAGACGGCGCCATGTTCGACCGGCTCGAGGCGAGCCCGGTCATCAAGCGCCTCTTTCCGGATTACATGGCAGAAGACCGCCGGCTGTACCGCGAGACAGGGATCTATACGCCGATGCACATCATCGGGATGAGCCGCAAGCTCGACCGCGCGCATCCGGATCTCGCCGGGAAGCTTTACGCGGCCTTGGAACGGGCTAAGGAGATCGCCTACCAGGACATTCTGGACGACCGTGCCGGCTTCTCCGTGGTCTACCTGCGCGAGCGCCTCAAGGAGCAGCAGGCGGAGTGGGGTGATCCCTTCGTCTACGGGATCACGGCAAACAAGAACACCATCGACACCTACTTCCGCTACACCCTCGAGCAACGATTGATCCGCTCAGCCCACCCCTACGAAGAAGTCTTCGCGGCGGCCACGCTGGACACGTGACCCCACATCACAGGATGGCCTGAAGGTGGACGGATGATTCTCATCACTGGCGGCATGGGCTTTATCGGACTCCACACGGCCCGCCGCTTCCTCGACGCTGGCGAGCGCGTCGTCATCACGCAGTACACGACGCGGCGAGAGCCTGACTTCATCAGGGACGAGATCGGGAAGCGCGTCACGGTGGCGCGTGTGGACGTCACCAGCGCCCACGACATGATCGACGTGGTGCGCCGAAACAAGGTGACCGGCATCGTGCATCTGGCAGTCCCCGGCCTCGCGGCCCTTTCCGCCGCCGAGGATTATCGCGTCAACATGATGGGGCTCATCAATGTCCTCGAGGCGGCGCGCGTCAACGACGTGCCCCGCGTGACGTTCGCAAGCTCGGCGACGGTGTACGGCGGGCTGGCCGATGGTCCGTTCCGGGAGGACGCGCTGCTCCCCGTCCAGTCGACGAATGCGACCGAGACGTACAAGAAGGCGTGGGAGATCCTCGCGCTCCACTACGGCGCGCGCACCGGGCTCGAAGCCGTGTCCGCGCGAGTCGGCGGGATCTTTGGGCCGCTGTACCACACGCTGGCGAATGCGCCCAGTCGCATTTGTCTGGCGGCGGCGCGCGGGAAGCCGGCCGACTTCAGCGGCAGCCGGACCGGCGCCCCCTATGCCGACGACGTGGGGAATTTTTGTTATGTCAAGGACTGCGCCCTGGGGCTCTTCCTTATCCAGACGGCCAAAGAGCTTCCCCACCGCGTCTACAACATCTCGTCCGGCCGGCGCGAGACCTTCGGCGATTTCGTCGCCGCGGCGCGGCAGGCGGCGCCAGATCTGGAGGTGGAGCTGCGCCCCGGTCCAGGCCCCCATACCCGGCCCAGCGGTTACCTCGAGATCACCCGGGCCGCGAACGAAGTCGGATATGCCCCGCAGTTCACCCTCGAGCAATCCACCGCCGACTACATCGAGTGGCTGCGGCGCAACCCCTTGTGACGGTCGGCCCGACGGCCGAAGGATGCCGAGGCGTGTATGATGGTTTCCGTGGAACCGGCTGCGACGGCAGCCGACAGGAGGTGGAGCGATGGCGAAGATCGTCCTGGGCATCGGAAGCTCCCATGGGCCGCAGCTCGCCCTTCCTCCCACTCAATGGTCTCGCCGCGCGGCGGCAGATCGGCAGAATCCCCAGCTCTGGTTCCAGGGCGTGACGTACTCGTATCCGGACCTGCTCGAGCTTCGCGGCTCGAAGCGGTTCGAAGCTGAGCTGGACGAAGAGAAAGCGCAGCGGCGGTTCGACGCGTGCCAGCGGGCGATCGCCCACCTGGCTGACACCCTCGCCCGCACGGCGCCGGACGTCGTCGTGATCCTCGGCGACGATCAACACGAGGCATTTGGCGAGGACAATATGCCGGCCATCAACGTGTACTGGGGGGAAACGATCGACGATGCCCCGGCCGAGAGCGAGGATTGGGGCCAGGCATACATGTACACCACGGCCCCCCTTGGCAATCCCCCAAGGAACCGGGTCTCGCACCCCACCGATTCGGCTCTCGGCCTCCATCTCATCGAGCATCTCACCGGTGCCGGCTTCGACGTCGCGCACTCCCGGTATCTCGCGCCGGAGCATCACCACGGCACCATCGGGCACGCCTTCTACTACGTCTACCGCCGACTCATGAACAACCGGGTGCTGCGCAACGTACCGATTCTGCTGAACACGTACTACTGGCCAAATCAGGTTCCCGTGAAGCGCTGTTATCAGCTGGGCTCAGCCCTTCGACAGGCGATCGACACGTGGGACTCCGACGCCCGCGTCGCGATCGTCGCATCCGGTGGCCTCAGCCACTTCGTCATCGAAGAGGATCTGGACGAGCAAATCATTGACGCGCTTCGACGCCGCGATGCGGACCAGCTCACGAGCATTCCGGACGTCCGGTTCAACTCCGGGACATCGGAGATCCGGAACTGGATCGCCATGGCCGGGGCGCTGGCCGAGACGGACCTGGAGATGAGCCTCGTCGACTACGTGCCCTGCTACAGGACCGAGGCGGGCACGGGCTGCGCCATGGGGTTCGCGGAGTGGCAGGAGAAGTCCTGAAGTTCATCAGTCCGGAGTCGATGACGCTTCGAACGTCCCCTACGTGCGCTCTCTGTCCAGCTCTTCCCGGACGGCTCGGGCCAGCGTCTCCACAGTGACCGGCTTCCGGACGTACTTGCCGGCGCCGAGCGCCTGGGCCTGGCCGACACGGCCCGATTCGGCGTAGCCGGACACGATGATGGCCCGCTGACCGGGTCGGATTTCACAGAGCTGCCGATACGTCTCGGCTCCATCGATCCCGGGCGGCATGACCATGTCGAGGATGACGAGGTCGAAGCATTGCTCCTGAGCGCAGCGTACTGCCTCCTGCCCGCATTCCGCGACCGCCACTCGGTAGCCAAGGGTCCGGAGCATCTCGTGCATAACCTCGCGCTGGCCGGCATCGTCGTCGACCACCAGGACCGACTCATTGCCGCCGGTCAGGGCATTGGGCGCCTCGAGCGCGTCGGATCCGCGATACACCGGAAAGTAGACGCGAAAGGTCGTTCCCTTCCCGACTGCGCTCTCGAAGTCCACGTACGCGTGATGGTCGTCGGCCACAGCCTGGACGACGCTGAGCCCGAGGCCCGAGCCGCGTCGCTTGTCGGTCGTCTTCGTCGTGAAGAACACGTCGAAGATTCGGTCGCGGCTCTCCGGCGGGATGCCAACGCCGGTGTCGGACACTTCGAGCTGCACGTATTCCCCGACGTTGATCTGCGTCGCCCGTCCGATTGGCTGGTCGAGATAGACCGACTGCGTTCGGATGGTAAGCGACCCGACGTCGCGAAGCGCATCCCGAGCGTTGGAGATGAGATTGGAGAGGAGCCGGGTGAGCTGCGCGCCGGACCCCTGGATCGGAAGGAGGTCCGCGGCGAGATCGAGTCGCAAATCGAGCGTGTCGGGACGGTCCGACGTCTGCTCGACCGCCTCCAGCACCAGCCTGTTCAGGTCCATTGGTCGATGCTGGAAGTAGCCGCGGCGCCCCAGGGTCAGAAGATCATCGTTGATCTCCGCTATGCGCGTCGCGGCCGCGACCATCTCGTCGCAAAACGCCACCACGGGGTGATCGGTCGGCAACCGCATCTTGATCAGCTCGGGGTATCCGACGAGCGGGGCGAGGAGGTTGTTGAAATCGTGCGCGACCTGCCCGGCGATGCGGCCGGCCGTCTCAAGCCGCTGGGCACGAGCGAGCTGCGCCTCGATGCGCCGGCGCTCGGTGAGATCGCGCGCGATGGTGGAGTAGAAGTCCACCGACCCATCAGGGCCCTTGTGAGCGAGGATGAGCTGGGAGACCGGTATCTCGCGACCGTCACGCGCCAGGAACGTGCTCTCACCGGACCAAATGCCATCGCGAATGGCAGCCGGGATCGCGACGCTCAGCAGGTGCTCGACCGCCGCCGGAGGGCGGTGCGTGGTCCACGATTCGCCCGTGACGTCGTCATGCTCCCCGATACCGAGCAGGCGGCGCCCCGCGGCGTTGAGGTAGAGCCGACGTCCGTTGCGGTCGGCGATCGCGACCATCTCCGGCGTGGCTTCCAGGATCGCGGCAAGCCGGGCATGGCGTGCTTCCGTCTGCTGGAGGTCGCTGAGAGCCTGCTGCATCTCCAGATGAAGCCGCGACTTCTGGATGGCGAGCCCAAATTGACTGCCCATCGCGGCGAGGAGCTGCACAGTGCTCGGCGTGAGGTCTCGTGTCGAGCGACTCCCGACAGCCATGACGCCAAGGACCTCAGCGCCCGCCCGAATCGGCACAACGATCGCCGACTGCACACCTTCCGGTTTGAACACGCGCATTCCGTCGAACGTCTGGACGTCTTCCACGACCAGCGGCTCCCGGCTCGCCATGACGTGAAACATCGCCTGACGGCGGCCTGTTTCGTCGCTGCGAAAGTATGACTCGGCGTGCTCGGCATTGCGCAGCCCGCGATGCGCGACGGGCTCCAGGCGATTGTCCCTGAGCAGGTGCATGATTCCGATGTCAAAGGGCCCAAGCGCAAGGGCGCGATCGAGGATCCGCTCGGCGACCGCCCCCGAGTCGAAGGACTCGAGGACGAGGGTCCCGATCTCCGCCAGGGTTTGAACCGCCCGGTACCGCTCCTCCAACTGCTCCAGGTGTCCGCGCGCCTCGTGCGACAGCCGCGCGTTCTCCACGGCGATTCCCGTTGCAAGCGCCAGCGCCTCCACGAGCTGCTTGTCCCGCTCAACAAACCGATGCGCCGCGAGGGCGCTTACCCGAATGGCGCCGATAGCGTGGCCGTTGACAAGCAAGGGCGCGGCAATGACGGACTCCGAAATCCCCAAGCGTCGTCGGCGCACTCGATCGTCAGCCATCGTGTCGGTCACCAGGGCCGCCCGTCGATTCTGAATCACCCACCCCACGACGCCGCTGTCCAGCGGCCAGTCCGGCCGCAGGAAATCGCCAATACCCATATCGATGCGAGCCTGGGAGAACGAGTACGCGCGCGATTCCAGGGAGCCCCCGTCGGCATGCTCCAGCAAGATCACCACCGAGTCAGCGTTGAGAGTCGCCCGGATCCGGTCGGCGAGGCGCCGAAGGTGGGTATCCAGATCGAGGCTCGTGTCGACGAGCGCAAGGGGAAGCAGGTCGAGGACGGCCGCGAGGTCCCGGCGCGAGCGATGCGCCACCGACTGGACTCTGGTGGAGCCGCGCGATTCGTCGGAACGCATTCACAGCCTCCCTACCGGCGATTCTGCGACCGCCTGATTCAACTCCACGGTCAGAACGGCTCGTAGTCCCGAACGCGGGGCATGACCTCGTCTGCAAACAAACGGATCGAGCGCATCACCTGCTCCTCGGTGAGGAAGCCAAAATTGAACTCGCCCAGCAGGACGTTGAACGTGCCTTCGCGCGCATAGTCGCGAAGCTTTTGCGCGACGGTGGTTGGTGAGCCGATCAGCCCGATGTTGTGCTCGCGCATATAGGGCGGATCAGTGAAATGCTTCAGCATCTCCGCTCCGGTGATCTCGCCGCGCCGAATTCGCGACTCGATGAGCTTGTCCACCACGGCGACCTCGGTGTACGTCTGCACCCAGCTCGGCCCCGCGATCTCCCACGCCCGGTCATCGGTTTCGTCGACGTACACGAGGATCCAGTAGTTGATCTCGGGCTTGACGGGATGGCCCGCTGCGCGCCAGGTGTCGAGATAGTCGCGGTACAGCGGCGCCATCTCCTCGCGGAGCACGTAGTGGACGTAGCCGGTGAAGATCCCTTCACGCGCGAGATACTCGAGCGTTGGCGGGTGGCGCGTTTCGAACCAGATCGGCGGATGGGGACGCTGCACCGCGGGCATCTGGAGCGCCACGTGGCTGTACTCGTGGTACGGGCCGCTGAAGCTGAAGTCGCCGGGACTCGCGCAGGCAGTCCTTAATAGCTCATACGCCTCGATGGCGCGCTCGCGACGGTTCTCGAAGTCCGCTTTGTAGGGGATGAAGTGCTGCGGGAGGGCCCCCGAGACGAGCCCGACTTCGAGGCGCCCCTCGGTGAGATTGTCGAGCGCGACCACCTCCTCGACGACGCGAAGGGGGTCGTACAGAGGCACGAGCCATCCCATGGCTCCGACGCGCATGCGCGACGTGTGGGCAGCGGCGCTCGCGACATAGAGGGGCGGAGATGGGCTGAGGCTCTCGCGTGGATCGACGTGGTGCTCGACGGCAAAGGCATAGTCAAAGCCGAGACCGTCCGCCAGCTCCAGCTCGCGCCAGAGCTGGGCGTATCGAGCCGCCGGCGACATCCCGGGCTTTCGCCAAATGTGCGAAAAATGAGCGAATTTCATCCCTCTGTAAACCTCCCGTACTATACATGCGCAGTTTGCGCAATGGGCCGAGGAAGCAGCCAGCATGGGTCACCCGTTGCTCATCGTACTGATCGCATCCGCCCTGACGTTCGGCGCCATCGGGTGCGGCGCTCCGTCCAACGGGGGATCGACCGCCGGCGCCGACGCGCCCGCCGGAGCAGAATACGCCGGGACGAAGCGGATCGACGCGGTGATTCGCGGCGTGCCTCCCTCCCTAGCGGGCCAGGAGACGAACCGCACGGTGGCCAGCTACCCGGGCCTCGACGCCATTATGGAGCTGGCTCACGCGGCCCTCGTGCACCACGACAACCAGGGCACCCTGCGCCCGCAGCTCGCAGAGGCGACGCCCAGCCTGGAGAACGGCCTCTGGCAGTTCCTGCCAGAGGGTGGCATGACCACGACGCTGACCATCAAGCGCGCAGCGCGGTGGCACGATGGGACGCCGGTGACGACAGACGACCTGCGACTTGCAGGGCGCGTCGAGCAGGACGCGGAGCTCGGAATCCCGCGGGCGCGGGTGTGACGCCATGACGCGCCCGAGGTTCAAACCACCTCCGCCTTGCGCAGCTCGACGATGCGCTCGTCAGAGTAGCCCAGCTCCGACAGGATCTCGTTCGTATGCTGGCCGAGGGTGGGCGCTGGCTCCAACGGGACGCTCGGCATATCGGAGAGCTTGACCAGGGTGCCGGCGATATAGGTTCGCCCAACAACCGGGTGGTCCACCGGCACAATGAGCTCGTTCGCGATGATCTGCTCCTCGAATCGAACGTTCGGCCGGTCCACGATGGGCGCGCAGGGCACGTCGGCGTCATTGAGCGCCTTCAGCCACTCACCCGACGTCTGCGTGGCGAAGATCCCTTCGAACACGGGCCATGCTTCCTCATGCAGCTCGCCGCGGCGCAGCGGGTCGGTGACCCGTGGATCGTCGCCGAGGTGCGGCACGTCCAGCACCCGGCAGAGCCTGGCCCATTGATGGGGAAGATACGCGCCGATATTGATGTAGACGCCGTCTGAGCACAGAAAGCTGCCATAGCCAGACGGGTTCTCCTCTCGCGGCGGAGTGGGATCGTTCTCCACTACGGTCATGTCCCCAAGCTGCATGGCGACCGCGGCGTGCAGCAGCGACGACTCCACACGTTGACCGCGCCCGGTCCGCTCGCGCGCGAGAAGTGCGAGGGTGATCCCGTACGCCATGAGCATCGGCGCAGACCAGTCGGCGATCCAGATCCCCGACCCCAGGGGCCGCCCATCGCCATCACGACGGAATAGCGCGCCGGCCAGCCCCTCGACCAGGCGATTGAAACCGGCGCGCTTCGCGTATGGCCCCTTCGGGCCGTAGGCCGTGAGCGACGCGTAGATGAGGCGCGGGTTGATGGCGGACAGGGCGTCGTAGCCGAGCCCCAGCCGATCCATCACGCCCGGCCGGAAGTTCTCGACGATCACGTCCGCGGTGCGCGCCAGCTCGCGAACGATCTCCTGCCCCTGCGCCTTGGTGATGTCCACGGTGATGCTGCGCTTGCCGCGGTTGATCCCCATGTAATGACGGCTGTTCAGCTTGAGAAATGGTGTGTTGCCCGAGCGCCGCGAGGTGTCACCGGTGATTCGGCGCTCCACCTTGACGACGTCCGCTCCCTGGTCCGCCAGATACATGCTGACGGTGGGGCCCGCGTAGTTGATGGCGACGTCGATGACCTTTATTCCGTCCAGGGCGTGGGCCATACGGTCACCTCCGAAGACGATGCGTGCGCCAGCAGTCGCCAGCCGTCGCTACAGCATACCTGCTATCTCCCCCTGTAGACGGGCTTGCGCTTCTCGATCCGGGCGCGGTGCGCTTCCTTCGCGTCCTCGGTGCCCCGGTTCGGCTGGTAGAGCAGCGTCGTCAGACGCATCGCCTCGGCAAACGGCATCTCCAGCGAGCGGATGACCGCTTCCTTCGTGCTGCGCACGCCGAGCGGGGGATTGGCCACGACGCGCCGGGCCATCTCCAGCGCGGCATCCATCAGGTCGGGCTGCGGCACGACGCGGTTCACCAGGCCCCACTGAAGCGCTTGCTGCGCGTTGATCCGGTCGCCGGTGAGCAGCATCTCCAGTGCAGGGCCCAGGGGAATCAGGCGCGGCAAGCGCTGCGGCACCCCCAAGCTTCCGGGCGAGCCCAGCTTCAGCTCGGGCATGGAGAACTCCGCGTTTTCCGACGCGACCCGAATGTCACACGCGAGGGCGAGCGCGAAGGCGGCTCCAAGGCAATAACCATTAACCGCCGCGATGACCGGCTTCCACATCGGAAGCCCGGTGATGATGGTCGGACGGGACGAGTTGTATGCCGGGCTTCCGGCTGGTTCCAAAAGCTCCCCCGCGTTGAACGCGGCCCGGCGCTTCATGTCGCCGCCCGCCGAAAACGCGCGCCTGCCCGCCCCGGTGATGACGGCGCACCACAGGCCGTCGTCCGCCGCGAATTCGTCGATGCGGTCGTGCAGCTCCGCATTCACCACGCCGATGTTCAGGTCATTGTCGCCCTCCATGGTCATGACGACGATGTGGTCGTCGCGCTTCTCGTAGTGGATCGTCGGCATCGACCGCACCTCCTCGCATCGCAGGCATCCTCTCACGACGTTGAGCCAAGTCCCGATCTTGACCCCTGGACCCGCCACTGGCGCGCCCGGACGAGGATACATATGATTCGGACCGGCTTTCACGAGCCATTGGGGCGACTCCGGCACGGTCGCTGAGGAGGCTGGCGATGCAGGTTATCGACTGTGACGCGCACATCGACGAGACCGAGGACACGTGGGAGTTTCTGGCTGCAGACGAGCAGCATTTCAAGCCAACGACGGGGTACCCATCCAATCCAGACCCCACGCGACCGCCAACCCGGTACTGGATGATCGACGGGCACCGCCAGCCGCGCCTGCACCGGGACGACAAGCGCAGCCAGACGACGGTGGAGACGCGGGAGCTATTGGACCCGATGGCGCGCGTTCGCCACATGGATGAGCTGGGGACCGAAGTCCAGGTCATCTATCCATCCCTCATGTTGGTGGGGGTCACGGAAAACCCCGTCGTGGAGACGGCGCTCCGGCGCGCGTACAACCGCTGGCTGGCGGACCGCACCGAGAAGACCGGCGGACGCCTTCGCTGGGTCTGCCTGCCCCCCATGTCGAACATCGAGGCCGCTATCGAAGAGATGCGCTTCGCGAAGGCTCACGGCGCCTGCGGCATCTTCAAGAAGGGCGACCGGGAGGGCGGCCACTGGGTGAGCGAGGAATACTTCTATCCGATCTGGGAGGAGTGCCAGCGGCTGGACATGGCCGTCTGCTTCCACACCGGCTCCGGCACGCCGGACTTCACCTCAGCGAAGGAGTTCGACCACGCGCGGTACATGCGGATCAGCGTCCCGCCTCTCAACGCTTTCCAAGCGCTGGTCACCTTCAACGTTCCATACAAGTTCCCCGGCGTGCGCTGGGGCTTCATCGAAGCCGGCTCGTCCTGGGTGCCGTACCTCGTATACAAGATCATCCGAGGCGCGTCGAAAGGGAGCCGCCGCGCGTCTGGCGGGTACGCGTACACCGATAAGTCGGACGTGGTGCGCCTGAACAACCTGTACGTGACGTGCCAGGTGGACGAAGATCTGCCCTACATCATGCAGTACACGGGCGAGGATCGCTTGCTGGTCGGATCCGACTATACGCACGCGGACCCGTCCGAGGAGCGTCACTTCGCGCTGCACCTTCAGGAGCGCGCCGACAAGGGTGAGATCCCGCAAAGCGCCGTCCGCCGCATCACCTACGACAACGGCAAGGCCTTCTACGGGCTCTCATAGCGCTGCGCACGTCCCCAGCCGACCAAACGCGGTGCTCGGAATGGCTGATCCGCCTGCAGCGGTTTGACGCGGGATGCGTACATGACACCGTACCCGTTGATCCGCCCACGGCCGCTCACCGCTTGCCATTGGCGATGGTCCTTGGATCCGCATTCGGCGCACGTGGGCTGCGGCGGGTAGAGACGGGGATCGGCTTGGGCGCGGCTCACTCCGCAATGGCGTGGACTGAACGACTCAGGTCGTCTTTCCGAGAATATCGTCGAGGCGATTGACGAGGAGGGGCAGACTGATTGGCTTGGTGACGTACGCCGTGGCCCCCAGCTCGATGGCCCACTGTCGTGCGTTCGCCGCGGCCGTCATGACGACGAGCGGAATGTCGATCCCCCGCTCCCGGAGGTGCCGCACGAAGTCCCAGCCATCCATGACGGGCATGCCAATGTCGAGGAGGATCAGCGCCGGCCGGTGGCGTTGGACTCGATCGAGCGCCTGCGATCCATTCGTCGCGGTGTCGACGACGAAACCCTCGTCCCGGAGGAAGCCGGCGACCGCGCTTCTGAGGGCGGCCTCGTCGTCGACGATGAGGACGCGGAACGTTTCCTCGGCGTGGTCCTGTCGGGCGTGACGTCTGCCGCCTGCACGATGCGGCGTCAATGCGTCAATCGGCTCCGCGAAACGGAGGGGGAGCCAAGGGTCACCCAGCTCCGGGCCCGGTGTCTGTAGGTGCACAATGCCGACCGGAAACAGCATGGTTACGTTCACTGTCCAGACTACCACACTTTCCCCGACAACGAAAGCGCTACCGCAACGGAGTGACAGACCGACCACATGCGTTTGACGCGTTCCGCTCCGTCATCCTAGACTGAGACACCCGAGAACGCCCGCAGCGAGGAAGACGATGGAGATCAAGTTTGGACTGATCAGCGCGGATTCGCACGTCGCCCTGGACCGCGACGCTTTTACCCGGCGGATGTCCGCGGCCAAATGGGGTTCTCGAATCCCTCAGGTGATCGAGGTGGAGGCCGACGGTCGCCGCGTCGAGCGCTGGACGGTCTACGAGAAGACGACGGGCGACGCCAACGTCGGCGTCTCCGGCGTGTGCAACTGTCCCGCCGTGATGGGGGACCCGTTTCCCACATATCCTCAGCGGTGGGAAGAGGTGCCAAA
>DASRDP010000041.1 GCA_035652535.1 Chloroflexota bacterium | reverse complement strand
TGGAGCTGGACCATTCTAAATCCCATGGTGCGAATGATGCGCCAGCCTCCGACCGCCGTCCCGACGCCCATCGCGGTGGCCGAGGCGACCATCACCCAGAAGGGGATGTAGAAGGTCGTCCCCAGTGCCCCGTAGGCAAAGAGCGCCATTGAGAGGATGCCCATCGTCTTCTGTCCGTCGTTGCTCCCGTGGCTGTACGCCATGTAGGCCGAGGAAACGAGCTGGAGCCGTCCAAATATGGCGCTGACCGTCTCGTGACGAACGCGGTGGAACCCCCAGATGATGAAGAACATGACAGCAAATCCAACGGCTATACCGATGGCTGGCGAGTAGACAATGCCCAGCGTGACTTTCGTGAGGCCGGGCACGAGGATGACGGGGGTACCGGCGGTCGCGACAGCCGCGCCCATCGTCGCGAACAGGAGCGCATGGCTCGACGAGGTTGGCAGGCCGCGATACCACGTGAACATGTCCCAGAGGATGGCGGAGGCGAGGGCGACCGCCACCGTCACGAGGCTCACCGCGTCGGGGTTTACCAGGTCCTTGCCGATCGTCGTGGCGACCGCTGTCCCCGATAGGGCCCCGACCAAATTGAGCGTCCCCGCCATCAGCACGGCGATGCGAGGGCTCAGCACGCGCGTCGCCACGATCGTGGCGATGGCGTTGGCGGCATCATGAAACCCATTGACAAATTCGAAGATGAGGCCGAACAGCAACACGATCGCGAGGAGAACCAGCGACCAATCCATTCGCTAGGCGGTTTTAAGGACGACGCCCTCGAGCACATTGGCGACGTCCTCTCCCCTGTCCGTCGCGGCCTCGAGAAACTCGTAGATCTCGCGCCACTTGATCACCGTGCGCACGTCGCTCTCACCTTCGAACAGCTCCGTGAGGCCGCGTCGGACCGCGTCGTCGGCCTCATTCTCGAGTCGATTGATCTCGTGCGTCGCGGGAATGATGCGTGGCATGTCTTCCTTTCGCCGCAGAAGGGGAATCGTTCGGTTGATCTCTTCCGCGACCTGGAGGTCCAGGTGCGCCAGTTCCTTGGCGGTCGTCGGCACCCGCTGGACTCGGTACAGCACCATGCGTGAGGCAGCCTCCTCAATGGCGTCGACGACGTCGTCCATCGACTCCGCGAGGGCGACAATGTCCTCGCGCTCCAAGGGCGGGATGAAGGTTCGGTGCAGATCGTTGATGATCTGGTGCGTGAACGAGTCGCCGCGGTGCTCGAGGTCCTTCAGCTCGCGGGCGCGCTCGTCGAGTCGGTCGAACTTCTCCACCATCTCGAGAAGCTTCTGCGCCGCTTCGACCATGTTGACGGATGAGGCTTCGAAGAGGTCGAAGAAGCGTGTGTCCCGGGGCAGAAGGCGCAGCTTGAACATCGGGCGGGTCCTCCGCAGGGAATCTCCGTGGGGGGCGATGCTCGCAGGCCGATCGCCCGGTACTATATCCTCCAGCCGGATCCCACTCCAACCGCATCAATCCTACAGGGGGACACCGAGTGGAACTTCGCGCGCGCTCCGCACGTCGCCCCCTGCGCCAAAGCCTCGTGGCGCTGCTCGTCGTTGGCGCAGCGGCTCTCGGCAGATCGACCCTCAACGGAGGAGGGGCGCCTTCTGCGCTCGCGCTCCAGCAGGGCACGATGGCAATCACGATGGCGGCGACGGGTGAGGATCTCGACCCCGAGGAGACCGGCGTCAATCCAGTTCCCGCCGTGGCGGGCATCACGATCCAGATCGTGCTGGCGAATCATACGGGCACGGACGCGTCGGAAATTGAAGTGAAGCTCCCGATTCCTGACCACACCCACGTCACAGATTCGTGGGTGGGACAGCCGGGGGTGCACGCCGGGAGCCAATCCGGCGATTCGATGGTGTGGAGGGGCCTCGCGGTCAAGAACGGCGACCGCCTCGGTCCGATCGCGTACCGCGCGGTGCCGGACGCCGATGCCGACGGCGCCAGAATCTTCGATCACGCGACCGTGGTCCCTGAGGTCTCCTGGACACGGCCGACGGCGAGAAGCGCAGGTGGTGCCCTGGGCGGTCTTCGCCTCAATGGACTCTGGGGCGAAGGCTCTCTACGGCGGACCGTGCTCCCGAGCGGCCTGACGGTATTCACGCGCGAGCGGCCGGATAGCACCACGGTTTCAATTCGCCTCGCCGCCCGCGCGGGTTCGCGGGACGAGAACGCGACGACGCGCGGTGGCTCACACTGGCTCGAGCACGGGTTCTTCCTGGGAACCAGCCACCGGCAAAATCTCGATACCGAGCTCGACGCTGTTGGGGGTGAGTCGGACGCCTCCACCGGTTGGGAGTCGACGAACTACTGGTACCTGGTGCCCGCGGAGAACTTCGGACTCGCCCTCGACCTGCTGGCCGATCAGATGCTTTACAGCACCTTTCCGCAGACGGAAGTCGACCGAGAGCGGCAGGTCGTCGGCGAAGAGCTGAAACGCCGTAACGACAACCCGTCCACCCACGCCTTTGACGAGTTCATCAACCACGTCTTCGTTGTGAGCCCGCTTCGGCAGCACCCGAGCGGCACGATCCAGAGCGTGCTCTCCATCCCCATCGAAACCATCCTGGCGTACAAGAACCAGCGGTATGTCAGCGGCAACATGGCCATCGCGGTATCCGGCAATATCCGCCACGACGACGCCGTGACGCGCATCGAGCAAGAGTTCGCGGACCTGCGGCAGGGGCCGCGCAGCGTGCGTCCACCCGTTGCCGAGCCCGTGCAGACGGATCCGCGTATCGTCACCGTCGGGAACGGCGACCGTGTCGCTGAGATTCGTCTCGGGTGGCCAGCGCCCGGCGACGACGCCGAGGCCGAGGCCGCCGCCATGACCGTCCTGAACGACATCCTCGGCGAGACGGGGCGGCGGCTCAGCGAAGAGATTCGAGATCGACGCGCCCTCGCCACATCGGTCGATTCGGACTATTTGGACTTCAGCGACGCGGGAGCGCTGATGATCTCGGCGACGACGCAGCCGGTCCACGCAGACGAGGTGATTCAGCTCATTCTGGACCAGATCCGACGCGTGCGCGCGGGGGACGTGAGCGACTCGGATGTCGCCGCGAGCCTGCGAGCGATCGCGGGCCGCCGCGCCCTGGAAGATGAATCCAACGAGCAGCAGACCTCACGCGCCGACGTCGAGGTTTCCGGCAATTTGGACTCGTGGGAAGAGTACATGGCGAAGCTGAGGTCCGTCACCGCTGCCGACGTCATTCGTGTGGCCAACAAGTGGCTCGATCCCCAAAATTACACGCTCGTCGTCGTCCGAGCCTAGGGTGGAGCAGAGTGTGACGGGACCCGAATCCGAGATGGGGCGCGACGGACGCAAGGAGCCAGTTGCCGTGCCGCCGCTGCGTGGACTGCGTTCCTCCCGGCGCGGCCTGCTCAAGCTCGGCGCCGCCTCGGCGGTAGCGGGCCTCGCCGGCCTTCACCTGAGCGAGCAGTCCGCCATTCGCGCCGAGGCGGCCGAAGCCGCGCGGCAGGTGCTCCCCAATGGTCTGGTCGTCATCGTCGAAGAGCGGCGGACCGCGGAGACGCTGGCCGTCCAGCTCACAGCTCGAAATGGGTCGCGCGACGACCGCGATCAGCCGGGGGTCAGTGTCCTCACGTCGCGCGTCATGTTTCAGGGTACGACCCGGCGTCCTTCGGAGACGGAGCTGCAGCGGGCCGCGGCTGCCGTGGGCGGCACATTGACGCGCGGCACGACGATCGAGCTGAGCTCGTACACGGCGGTCGTGCCGTCCCGCGAGGCCAGGATCGCCTTCGATCTCGTTTCCGACATCGTCCTCAATGCGCTGCTCGATCCGGCTGCGTTGGAGCGCCAGAAGCAGATCGCGCTCCAAGACCTCG
>DASRDP010000040.1 GCA_035652535.1 Chloroflexota bacterium | reverse complement strand
TGTTGGCGATCATCAAAAGTGCAGAGAGCTGATCGCGAATAGTGCAGAGCCCCGGGCAGGTCAGCGAATGATAGCAGCGCCTCCTTCCTCCGGCGGCGGGTCCTGGTAGGCCCGCATCCGGTAGCTCCGGCCGCGAATGTTCACCACCGTGGCATTCCCCAGTAAGCGGTCCACGATGGCCGCCGCGACGACCGGATCGGCAAAGACTTGTCCCCAATCCCCAAAGCCCCGATTCGAGGTCAGCACGATCGAGGCTCGGTCCGCCCGGCGGCTCACCACCTGGAAGATCCAGTTCGCCGACGCCTGGTCGAACGGGAGATAGCCCAGCTCGTCGATCACCAGCACCGACGGGCTCAGATAGGTCCGCAGCTTGTAGGGAGCCGTCCCATCCCGGTGTGCCGCTTCCAGGGCGTGCACCATGTCCATCGCCGTCGTGAAGTACGTCCGGTATCCGGCCTCGGTGGCTGCGATGCCGAGCCCGATGGCCAGATGCGTCTTCCCTACCCCAGGTGGCCCGAGCAGGATGACATTCCGCCGCTCCTCCACGAACCGGAGGGTCGAGAGCTCGGCCACCAGCTTCCGATCCAGATGGGGCTGGAAATCGAAGTCGAACTCCGCCAGGGTCTTGTGCACCGGGTAGTGGGCGAACCGGAGCCGCCCGCGCAGGCGGCGGGCCCGGGTCTCCGCCACCTCACAGGCCAGCAGCCGCTCCAGCACCTGCGTCGCCGAGTGCTGCTCTTTCGTCGCCTCGTCCAGCACTGGAGCGAGCTGCTGGGCCGCGGCACTGAGCCCGAGATAGGCGAGGTGCTCCCGCAGCCGCTGGTAGCTCGTCGCCTCACTCGCGGCGTTCATAGCGCCACCTCGTACTCGGCAAGCTCGCGCTGTTGCACCACCTCGCCGACTCGCCGCTGCACGAGATCGATCACGTTCGCTGGCGCTGGCGCCACCGACCGGTGCCCACTGAAGCCGGCCAGGATGCGCGCCGGGATCCGGGTGAGCCGCCCCTTCTCCTCCGCCCATGCCTCGCCGACGATCCGCCCGGTCGTCCGGTGGGTGCGCTGCAGGACGATCTCGTCGATCCAGCGCCGGGCCAGGGCGTCGTAGTCGTCGATGGTGGGCTGGAGCGGCAACACCTGGCCGCTGAGCCAGGGGAGGAAACTCTCCTTCAGCTCCCGCACCATCCGCTCCACCTTGCCCTTGGTCTGGGCCCGATAGGGGCGACAGGCTTTCGGGACCACCCCGAGGACGGAACAGAGATCCACCCACTCCGGGGCCAGAATGGCCCGGCCGTCGCTCGTGGAGCCGATACAGAAGGCCGGATCCCGGTCGGTGAGGACCTCCCGCGTGACGCCACCCAGATCATCGAGGCAGTGCGCCAATCGCTCGAAGCTGGTAGTCCTCGTCCGATCAGCGGCGAACCGGATCGCCGGGGCGCGGGAGCAGCCCAGGATGGCGACCATGGCGTTCAGCTCGACCATGGTGTCCCCGAGCGGCCACGGGCCGAGGATGGCCCAATCGGCCTGGGTCTGGATGCCGGGATCGGTCTCGAACCGGATCTCCGGGTCGCGAACGGGCGCCGGGCGGATGGCCCGGAGCTTGCGAGCGAAGGCGGGGTAGCTGCCGGTGTAGCCGTAGTCGCGACACAGCTCCCCGTGGAGATCAGTGCCGCGAATGGTGGGACAGGCAGCCAGACGGCGTTCGACATGGCGGAGCTGAGGCTCGGTGAGCGCGGTGGGGTGGGCGCGTTCGGGATAGCGGCGTGGCGTCTGGCTGGTGACCTCGCGCTTGACGGTGCGCCAGTTGAGTCCGAACTCGCGGGCTAAGGCGCTGATGGACCAGCCGTGTTGATGCAGGACGTGCAATTCCATCCAGGTTGCTCCAGACTTCACTCGGCCTCCGGGTGGGGATGTGGGGTTTGGACACCGTCACCTTCCCACACCGGAGGCTCGCTCATTGATCACCTACAGGGTCCCGTCCTGCCTGGGCGCCTCTGCACTTTTCGTGATCAACTCATTGCACTATTCGTGATCCCCAACAAGCCCCGACGAAGTCTTCCGGGGTGGAGACGACCTCATCCACCGACACGTACGCTATCGCCTCAGTTGGGTGCCGGCGGCGTACTTGGTCGACGAGCACAGTCTTTCCTATGCGCCGCAAGCCGAGCAGACCGACATGGCGGCGAATCCCTTGCGCCAGACGCGCGAGGATCACGTCGAATTCAGCGAGCTCATTCGCACGGTCGACAAAGAGTGGGTCAGGAGCTGGGGCCGCCCCGGTCATGGCTTGCTACTGTAGCATGAAATCGGGAAGAATCCGAACTGGTGCTACCGTAGCAGTCTCGGAGGCGACGAACGTCGGGGTGGGCTGGAGCAATGCATAAGCTACAGGGTTCACGGAACAGCACGAGGCTTCCCACATTGGCTGCCTCTGAGATCGCTACGTTCGCCTTTTGTCCACAGGCCTGGTACCTGCAGCACATCGGGACGCCGGTCACCAGCGCCGCTGAGCGGCGTCGCCACCTCGGATCCGATCTCCATCGGAAGATCGGTCGGCAGACAGACTTCCTTCGCGCTGCGCGGATTGCTCAAGCGATCTTGCTGCTCGTCATCGTCCTGGGACTCCTCGCCCCGGTTGCTCTTGCGGTGAACGGATGAGCATGGACGCCGCCATCGTTTTCGCGATCCTGCTCGCCTCGATCATCGCGTACCTGCTACTCACTCGCTGGAGTCACGGTCTTCGAGCGCGGCTCGGCATCGCCGAGGGCTCGATCATTTCGGCTGATGACTCTCACCTTCACGCGTCCGATCTCCACTCCGAGCGCTTGGGCCTCGTTGGACGCTGCGACCACCTGATCCGCGTGGGTCGGGCCTACGTGCCGGTCGAGCAGAAGCCGACCGCTCAGCGGCTCCACGATTCCCATGTCCTGCAGGTCGGGGCGCTGTGCCTGCTCGTCCAAGAGGTGTATCGCGCGCGTCCACCCTTTGGCATCGTCGTCCTACGGACCCCGCCGGCCAAGGCGTCCACCGGTGGCTCGGCGCGAACTCGAACGCCTCTTCGCAATGCCCCGCTGGAGCCACCACAAGGACGGGTAGCGCGCCATACGCGCTGTGAGCGGCATCAGCTTCCAACTGGCTGATGTGCCATCTGGAATCCTGGTTGCGCTGTGCGGAACGCTATGGGCCCAAGCCAAGGACGCGGTTGCCAGTGCCGCCGATGACGAGATTCCCCTTCGGTTTACAGGCTCGGTGTTGGGACACCGCCCCGGAAAATTTCCTCGTCCCGTGCGCTCTGCGGCAAGCGCCTACCGCAGCTCCCAGTTCTGGATGTCCCAGACGATGGCCGAGGCGGGAGCCACATTCTGGGGGCCCTTGAGAGCGGGGACGCTCGCGATCGGGTTTGGATTGAAAAAGAGCGGAATCGAGGCGGCGTTCCCCGTGAAGACCTGCTCCATCTCCGCGATGAGCTTGACCCGCTCTTGTTGATCGAGCGCGCGTGTGAATGCTTCGGCGGCGCGGTCGAAGTCCGGGTGCGACCAGCTCCCACGATTGAAGCCGACCCAGCGCGTTTCCGCACGCGGTGTGGCGGACGACCGGTATTGGGCCAGCGTGTCTTCACCCTGCGGCAAGCTGATCGTCATCAGCGCGGGGAATGACGAGCGGGCCTGCTGGTCCTGGGCCATGGCGACCGGGAAGATCGACTCGTTGATCTCAAGACCTGCTTGGCGCCAGCCGGCCGCCATGATCGAGAGCTCAGACTCGTTCTGGCTGCCCGAGGTCGTGGTGAAGTCAAAGCTCAACCGCCCGCCTGTGGGGGTCATCCACGCGCCGTCGGGAGCTCGGGCGAACCCAGCTTGGCTCAACAACGCCTGCGCCTGCGCTGGATCGTATGGGTATTTCGCGACTAGGGGCTCGATCTGCGCGAAGTACTCCACGGTATTGGGGATGTACGGGGTATCGGACAAGAGGCCCTGACCCTCGAAAAGCGCGTCGTTCAGACTCGCCTTGTCTACGAGCATTGAGAGTGCGCGCCGTACGCGTACGTCGGTCAGGCTTGGTGCGGTGCTCACCTCGCGTCGCAACTGGAAGTAGGTCGCTCGCCAGAGGTCGGGCTTCAGCAGCACCGTTCCGCCCTGCGGCACCCACTCTTTGATCAAGCGCAAGCCCTGCTCGAACCGGATCGCGTCGTCCACCGCGATGTGTACTTCGCCTGAGAGCAAATTGGCGAGCGCCGTATTTGGATCGCCGATGAACAGCATGCGAATGCGGCCGATCTTGGGCGCGCCGAGCACGTGCCGTTCGAATCCGACACCCTCGATGAACGCCCCCGGCTCCCACTTGTCGAGACGGTATGGGCCTGCCCCCACATACTGTTGGGTCCAAAACGGATTGGCGGCAAACGTAGCGGCGTCGGACGACTCGAACGTGGTCTCCATGATGTGTCTAGGGAGCGGCGGGAATACGTCCCCCATCTGGCCGGCATGCGCGTACGGATTGCGCCAGTGAATCGTCAGCGTCTGCGGATCGGGGGCGATCGCCTCGTCGATCCACGGAATCGGCGGGGCGGTCGAGGTGCCGAGGTCCGGCGTTGCGTACACGTGCCAGCTAAACACCCAGTCCTCGGCGGTGAGCGGCTGGCCATCCTGCCACACGAGGTTCGGCTTCAGCTTGTACGTGGTCTCCATCGTCCCGTCGTCGGAGACCTGCCAGCTCGGCGTGTTCAGCACTGGCAGCTCGGCCGCGAGGTACGGCTGGGCTAGCCCGCGCTGATCGAATATCACGAGGTTCGCGTTGAAGAGCCGCCGCGTCGTGGTCAGCGTGACCCCGCCCGCGACGCCGGTCTTGCCCGCCAGGGTGCTGGGCTCCGCCCGCGTCGCAATGACAAGCGTGCGATTGGATTGGCTGGTGGGCATTGCGCCGGATTCCGCACCGGGCCCCCGCGATGTGCTCTGCACTGCGGACGTTCCACAGGAGATGCTCAGCAGAAACGCCAGCGCTAAAAGCGTACGAGTCCGTGCGACGAGACCCACTACATCCTCCCATGGCGGCTGACCCTACGAGTCCGGACCGTCGAGATTCGGCTTATATGACCGCCAGCATGTGGAACTGCACGCGCGAGTTTCCCTGCACCCCAAGCTTCATGACCTGGCGGGCGGGCCGATCGTTCGGGTTCGGGAACGCGCGCTCCCACGCAGCGTCGATCACGGGCAGATCCGCATAGTCCTGGACCATCAGTGTCATATGGCCCACGTTGCCCATAGAGCCACCGCCGGCCTTGACGAGGGCCTCGATGTTGCCAAGGCCAAACCGTGACTGCGCCTCCACGCCCTCCGCAGCGGTGAGGCGGTCGCCGCCCGATGGGTCAACGCCGGAGACGCCAGAGGACGCGAAGAGATTCCCGATGCGGGCGCCCATCGGGATCGGATCGTGGTGGCCGTGCCCGGGGATCTCGTGATTCGAGCGCTCACCGCCGATCCGGCCGATCACCTGGATCTGGATCTGGCCATTCATCGGGTATCGGAACGTCTTGCGCGACGCCTGGTAGCCACCAACCGGCCAGGACTTCAAGTAGACGTCAACCATGTAGCTCTGATAGGCAAAGTCGCTGAGATAGACCCACTGGAGCACGACGTCCCCCACGCCACCGCCCGCTTTCTCCATAAACACGCGCATATTGTCGAAACATTGGTCCGTCTGGGCCTCGGGCCCCTCCACGGTCTTCTCCGTCCGCAGGTCCTGCGGCACGATGACGGACGAGAACACGTAGTCGCCCATGCGCACGCCGTTTGGCAATGGGTCCCGGTGCGCGAGTCCCGCCACCTGGATGATCTCCCGTCGGCCGCCCACCACGCCAAAGGCCTGGAGCTCAACCGCCTCCCCCGGTGGCAGCGGGTAGGCCGTCGTCTTCCGCGCGGGTCGGTTGTCGGTCGGGTACAGCTCCAGCCAGCCGGGATTGATGTACGCGCGGTAGTCCTGGCTGGCCAGAAAGTTCGTGACCAGGCCGACGTTGTCCAGGGAGAGCCCCGCCCCCTCCACCAGGTCTCGAAGGTTGCGCCAGGCGAGGGTAAACTGCCCGTCGGGGGTGTCCGCCAGCTTGCCCGTGTTCAGGTCTACCCCGCGGACGGCGGAGGTGAAGAACAGGTCTCCAATCTGCACAAGATCCGGCGCCACCGCGCCTGGCGCCGCAAGCCCCGGCAGATTGAAGGTCCGGCGCATCGTCGTCTGCTGCATGCTCGTGCCTCCTTCCCCACGCGTCCCACTGCTGGCTACCCCATTCGTCACACGCACCCGAGCGGGCCGCTCGGGGAGGGGTACGCCCGGGCTCAGGGCCGCCTGCAGCCCAACTCGGGCGAGCTGCTCGTCACGGACCGCGCTGTTCCCGTGCACCCCAATCGCGCCGACTACGGCTCTCCGCTCCCCGATCGTCAGCCCGCCCGTCAGCGTCGTGAGCATGGGATCGGACCAGTCTGCCAGCGTGCGTCCGTCCTGGCGAATCTGGTCCCGATATCCCCGGGTGCTTCTCGCCATGAAGGCCGCTGTGTAGGCCTTGCGCTCCGCCTGGCGCATGTCATTGCTGCTCGCGCCATCCATCCGCTCGGCATACACGGGCTCGCCGTGCTCGTCCGCGACGACGACGGCGATGGGCCGATCTCCGGCCTCGACCGCTGCGAGGGTGGCTTCCACGGCGCGTCGTGCCGTGCTCAGGTCCATCGTCTCACTCCCGTTCACCCCGTGGCGCGCGGGGGCTTCCTCCGGGGCGAGGCCCATCGCGAGCAGGCCAATACGTGCCAGCTCTTCATCGCGCGCCGTGTTGTTTCCGCTCATGGCGATTCCGCCCAGCACATCGTCGCCGCTCTTCACCACCAAGCCGCCCTGCAGGCTGGTGAGCGCGGGATCTCCCCAGTCGCCGAGGGTTCGCCCGTCCGCCTTGATGACGTGGTCGCGGAACTCCACCGTGTCCATCTTCATCACGGCCGCGGTGTAGGCCTTGGCGCGGGAGCGGCGCCCCATCCGGGCGGCAGCCCCGTCAGCCCGAAGCGACAGGATGAGATCGCCATGGGCGTCCACCACGGCAATCGCGACAGGGGAGTCCCTTTCTGTCACGGCACTCAGAATCGCGGCGACCGCGCGGCGCGCCTCCTCGATTCCGATCGACTTCGTCGTAATCATTGCGGACCTCCCGTGGCCGTCTCATTCCATTCCCAGATGTTCCACTGGTAGTTGCCCTGCACCGGTGGCCTGACCCCCGAGATGCCAACCGACGCGGCGATCCGCGGCTGATACTCCAGAGGGAGCTGAGCCACATCCGTGGTGTACAGCCGCTCCAGCTGGACCAGAATGTCATCCCGCTTGGCCGGATCGAGCGTCTCCAGCGATAGGTTGTACAGGCGATCCAGCTCCGGGTTGCAGTATGATCCTCGGTTCTTCCCCGTATAGCGATTCTGCGCAGTGGGAATTTGATCGCACGTGGCATAGTACGCCAACGTGTTATCGGTTCCGGCCGAGATAGACACCCCGGGGAAGCCCGATCGCGCCTCGACGTCGTTCGTCTGCGCTCTGGGAACCACGCGCACCGACGGGTTGAGGCCGGCGGTCCGCCACATGTCACTCACGATCTGCACATCCCGCTCCCGCTCGGCGGGGCCGTTCACCTCCACGTCGAATGGGCGACCTTCTCCGTCGCGATACGCGCCGTCTGGACCTTTGGTCCAGCCCACCTCATGAAACAGGGCCTCCGCCCGTCGCGGGTCATACGGGTACTTCGCAATGACGTTGTCGACCTTCGAATAGATGGGGAGCCCCTTCGGATAGCCGGTGTCGGCAGGGCCGCCGAAGCCATGTTGAATCGCGTCGGCGAGCGCCACCTTGTTCAACGAGAAGGCAAGCGCCTGGCGGACGCGGACGTCGGCGAGCGCCGGTTGCCAGCCGGGCACCTCGCGATGTTGAAATTCCATGTAGCTGGTCCCGAATAGGGTCCGGTCGTACACCTCGCCGTCGTGGGTCGAGCTCCACTGGTCGCGCAGCACCAGGGCCTGCTCCACATTGATCGCCGTGTACTGGGAGAAGTTGATCGTTCCGGCCAGGAAACCGGCGACGATCGTGTTCCCGTCGGATACGGCTCGGTACTCAATGTTGTCGATCTTCGGCCTGCCAAGCGCGAAGTTCGGAAACGCTTCAAGGTAGATTGCGACACCGTGGTCCCAGCGGGTGACCCGGTATGGTCCATCGCTGACGAACTGCTCCGAGGTCCAGAACGGTAATTGAGCGAACGTGGATGGGTCGGAGTCAAAGCGGTCCTCCAGCAGGTGACGGGGCAGCGGCGCCAGCTGCGTCCCCACCAGCGCGCCGGCATTGATGTAGACCTGGCTCCATTCGATCTCGACCGTCCGGTCGTCGCGCGCGATCACGTCGCTCATCAGCTTCTCGGGCAGGCGGCTCGTGATCGGCACCGCGGGCTCTAGGTAAACCCGGTAGGCGAACGCAAAGTCGGCGGCGGTGAGGGGCGCCCCGTCATGCCAGGTGAGGTTCGGTCGAAGCGTGTAGATGGTCCGCATCGTGCCGTCGGCGTTGACGGTCCACGAGTCGTCGGACTGCTTGGGGAGGCGTTCGGCGAGGATCGGGAACGGGTCACCGTGATCGTCGATCTCCGCCATCGAGACCGTGACCGGCGACCCGAGTCCCATTCGGTCGATGCGGTCGTTGAGCAGGGGCGGGTCGATCCGCCCCACGATCACGATCGGGCGCTGGGGAGCAGCCGGGCTTGCGCCACCGGCCCCGCTCGGTCCGCTCGATCCCGACGGGCCAGCGGCCGACGGGGCGCAGGCCAGCAGAGCCGAAGCGCAGAAGGCCGCGGCGCTGGCGAGCGTCCGATATCGACAATGCATCTACGCGTTTCCCAGGAAGTCGGGTTCTGCTCGCCCCCATTCTATGAAGCTGCCATCTCCGGCGGTAGAGTGAGGGGCACGCCCTCGCGTTATCGCGCGTCTATGCGTTCAGGAACCCGATCACGAGGTTGTTGAACTCTTCGGCCTTCTCGTATTCCACGAAGTGGCCGGTGCCCCCGCCCCACACGTGGATGCGTACGTCCGGGATCATCGCCAGGGCCGAGAGCGCGCTCTCCCACCCTACGACGCGGTCATGGTGCCCGTAGACGCCCAGCACGGGCGCTTTCAGGCGCGAGATGATGGGCGTGAGGTCGGAGTTCGAGGCCGCCGGCATCTTCGCCCGCCCAGCGAGATGGCCGGGGATCAGGGCGGCCTCCAGGCGCGCGTCGATGACCTCGTCCGTACACAGCTCATCCTTGGGGATGAACTCGTGCATCAAGGCGGCCATGTTCTCTCGAGTGGGGTTCTGGGCCACCACGGCAAGGAGCTTGCCGCCATGCAGACGGCCGGGCGTGAAGTAATCGGTGCGGGCGATGCCGCTCGCCTGAATGATGATCTTGCCGATCCGGTCGGGGTACTCGATGCCGAATCGCAGGCAGCATGCGGAAAACTGGGACGAGCCATACAGATGGGCCTTGTCGATGCCCAGATGGTCCATCAGGCCCAAGATGATCTTCGCGCAGAAAATGTCGAGCGGCTCTTCGCCACGCTTGACGTCTTTGTCGGAGTAGCCGTAGCCGGGCATGTCCATGATGATGCAGCGGAAGTGCTCGGCGAGGGCGTCGAGATTGTGCTTGGAGTTGTCCCAGGCGTTGGAGCCCGGCCCGCCGCCGTGGAAGCAGAACAACGCGGGCCCCTTTCCCACGTCGTTGTAGTGAATCTTGTGGTTGGACACGTCGGCGTAGTGCTCGGTCTCGGTCTTGTCGTACTTCGTGCCAGACATGTTGCGTCTCCTCAATCGAGTGTGGCTCAAGGGTTCGACAGTCGGCGAGCGTGAGCATGGTACCCGAGTCGGCGCTGGAAGTGCCGCCTGGACTGTCAGGACTCTCGACATCGTCGATTGGGGCCGCTTAGGCCTCCCGAGCTCGCATGACGAAGGCGTGCAGCTCCGCGAAGTCCGGGGGCATGTGACCGCCCGCAGTCGGGTCAGTACGCAATCGCTCCCGCACGGGAGCCTCAATCACCGCGTTGCCCTTGGTGAACTCTCGAACCAGATCGAATCAGCGGCCGGCGAGATCACGGGCCTGCCGACTTCGTGGATCGACTCCCGCGGCCACGGCGGCACGGACTTCGGTGAACAGTGCCGCCCATTCCCGCTCGACCTCGCGAATGGTGCAGCGTCCGAATGGTGAGGCCGGTCCGGCGCGCCAGCTCCCCCACGCGAAGAGGACAACAATCGTCTTGGCTCGAGCGGCGAGGATCCATGCCAGCAGCGTACGGCCTCACGTTACGTGAGGTGCACGGGGAGTCGCGCTGGTGCTATGGCTTTCGTGCCGGATGCGGTGCCGGCGGGCTGTCGGATGGAGGACCGCTTCCGCCTCGCGAGCTACGAGACCGAGCGCTCGCTGGCCGGGCTCGTGGCGCCGAGCACTTCTGCTTGCGCGGCGGCCAGCGGCGCGAGCGCTAGTACATCATCGACGTCGAACGATGGGGCGATTCGGCCATCTTGCTTGATCTCGTTCACGATCAGCTCGATGCCGTCCCTTGGTAGGGTGAGATCCCGCGAGACGCGCTCCTGCCAACCGTAGAACAGCCCGTCAAAGTTGGCCTGCTCGCGGTCGCTCGTCATGTATCCGGCGTCCACGATGATCTGCTTGAATCGTGGGCCGTTGCCCGGGTCGAGGACCCAGTTGCACGCGCGAATCATTCCTTTGAGGAGGCCCTTCACCGATTCTGGGTGGCGCGCCACAAAATTGCTGTTGGCAGCGGTGACGCGATCGTGGCGAGACGGGTATCGGGAGCGCAGGTCGGCGAGGACTGGATAGCCGTCTTTGATCAGGTGATCGAGGCTGTCCTTGAAGCTTGTGAGGATCGCCGGTCCGTAGTCGCCAGCTCGAAATGCCGCGATCACGTGGCTCGCATTGTGCATTTCGCCGCCGACGTATCGGATGGTCACGTCCTCGTCGGGGTCGATGGCGCTATCTTTCAGCACGCGCCGCAGCATCACATCCGTGGCCCCGCCTCGCTGGCTCATGTGCAGCGTCATCCCGCGCAAATCGTCGAGACTCTGCAGCCCCTTCTGCCCCACGACGAGGAAGGCGTGGTTCTTTCGCCGCGCGGCGACGATTGCAAGGGGCTTGCCCTGCGCGCGGCCCTCAACGATGAAGGTCGTGCGCGGGTCGATGCCGACGTCGACCGTGCCGCTCGCGAGAAGGTCGGCCTGGAATTGCTCCCGGTCGAGAAGCGCTCCGGCGTCCTCGGGGAAGGTGATCAGCTCCACGTCGTCCAGGCCCTCTTCCGCCAGAAAGCCGAGCTCGATGGCGGCCAGGGCGATCCCCACGTGGTTCCATTCGTCGTGGGCGGCGCTGAGTCGCAGTCGCGGCAGGCCACCGGCGCGTCGCTGCCGGTGGCTGATCCACACGCGCGGTTGTACCAGCATGCGATCCTCCGTCAGGTTACAGGGGTCCCGTCATGTCACCCCGGTGAAGTCCCGCGAATCGTATCATGGTCGCAATCACCAATCGTCGTGGATGAAGCGCAGGAGGCGCTCCCGCACCGCCGACCGGTCGAGCCCATAGGCGCGAACGCGCATCCCATCCGGGTCACCGCTCTGGAGTCGCTCGTAGAGGAGGTTACGGCCCGAGAACGCGCTCTGCACCAGGTCCGCTGCGATGGCCAGCAGCCGGAGGTGGTCGCGCGTCGTCGGGGCATTGTTGCGGAAGTATCGGTCGATGTACGGCCCGACCTCCGGGCATTCCAGATCCGATGCGCCGCCGGTCAGCACCAGCGAGCTGGTGAGGATCTCCTGCACCAGCCGCTCGGATCGATCCGATGCCTCCACGCTGTGGATGCGGTAGGCGGGGCTCATCTCGGGGGCCAGATAGCCGGCGCGGGTCGGATGCGCGCCCACCTCGGCCGCGGTCAGGCACGCGCGCAGCACTTCGACGTCCGCCATCAGCTCCCCGATTCGCATCTGCATCAAGCGGTTCTTCGCACCGCCTGACCATTCCGTGAGGAGGTCCGCAACGCCCACCGTCGCCTCGAGCTTCGCCACGAGCCGGACCAGGGTCGAGTAGCCGGACCACATGCTCACCAACCCGTGATACCGCGCGAGAAGGTCTGGCCGCCGATAGACGAAGACGCGCTCCCATGGGACGACCACGTCGTCGAATATGAGCGTTGCGTCCACTTCGTCGAACCGAGCTGAGAGCGGTAGTCGCTCCACATCGGCATGCTCCGCGTACAGATCGCGGCAGATGATGGTGAGGCCCGGCACGTTCATTGGGACCGCGAACGCGATGGCGTAGTCTTCCTCGTCCGGCTGGCGCGGTGGGATCGAGTATGCGAGCACCTCGTCAGCCACGGGAGCCAGCGTCGCGAGGTTGCGCAGCCCCCGCACGATCGGCCCTTCCGACGATTCGCCGACGATGTGAAGGATCTGATCCGGATCTCGCTGGTCGCGAATGCGCTTCGACCGGTCGTAGAACTGGTCGCTGAGGGCGTGGGTCAAGCAGAGGTCATGGACCGCGCAGTATCGATGGTAGTCGCGAGCGTTCTCGCCGAATCTCGGATCGGCATCCGCGAAAACGTCGGCCGCGTCCAGCATCCCCACGGTGAGCTCGGCGCAGAACTCCGGCAATCGTCCCATAACCCCGAAGGTGCGCTCAGCCCAGAACTCCACGTTCCGTCGCTTCGCTCTCAGCTCTTCGATCGTGCGCGGTGGAAAGTAGCCGTAGGAGATCCGTTCGCCACCCCAATCGACCGTCATGATGGGCGCATGATCGGCCGTATGCTGGAGGTCGTAGAGTCCGGCGAGGGTGCTGACGACGCCTTCGAACCCGGGGTGGGACGGAACGTCCTCGATTCTGCGCCCCGCGTTCCATACCCGTCGGCCGTCGCGAAGCGCCTCGATGAAGTCGTGGCCGGACCGCACGCCCATGGTCACCCTCCGGATCGGTACGGTCTATGGTACCCCGCCGTTGCGCCAGGCGATCGCCTGGGCACGTCCTACCTCGCCTGTTGTCCAGCGCGGATGTGAGCGGCGCGGCGTTCATCGTATGATTCGCGGCGTGCGCGGTCCCCCGCGCCTCCATCTATGCCCCTTCGGTTACAGAGGACAATGCATGGCCGCCCTCGAACCGGGGACCGTCCTTCAGCGGGGCAGCTTCGTCATCGTTTCGCAACTTGGAGAGGGCGGATTCGGCGCGGTGTATCTCGCACATCAGCCGCGCCTGGATCGAGACGTGGCCATCAAGGTTCTGCATCCGGAGCACGGCGCCCGCGAAGAGAGCGTCGAGCGATTTCGGCGCGAGGCGCTGGCCGCGGCCGGGCTTTCCCATCCCAACGTGCTGCCCGTCTTCGACTTCGACTTCGATCCGGACGTAGGCCTCTGGTTTCTGGCCATGCAGTACATCGCGGGCGCACGGAGCCTCGATCAGTTCCCCACTCCCATGGACCCGCCCACCGTTTACGCCATCATTTCCGGGGTCGCGAGCGCGTTGGACGCCGCGCACGCCCGTGGGATCATCCACCGCGACGTGAAGCCCGCGAACGTCCTCATGGACGGGTCTCGCCCCCTCCTGACCGACTTTGGGATCGCTCACCTGCGCGGGGCCGAGACCATCACCGGGACTGGTTTGGCTCTGGGTACGCCGATCTACATGTCCCCGGAGCAGGCTATGGGGCGAACGGTCGGGCCGCAGAGCGATCAGTATTCGCTTGCCGTCATGGCGTTTCATCTGCTGGCGGGGGAGCCGCCGTACACCGGGGATGCCCACGCGGTCCTGTACCAGCACGTGCACGAGCCCACGCCCTCTCCCCAGCAGATCAACCCCGATCTTTCTCGGCCTGTCGCCGAGGCGCTTCTTCGCGCCATGCGGAAGGCGCCAGAGGAGCGCTTCCCCGCCTGTTCCGCGTTCGCCGCGGACCTCGCAGGCGTCAGAGCAACGCCGGCGGCGCGGGAGACGATTCCGCTCGCCGCCGATGCCGGACGCACGGAGGTGACGCCGCGGCCGCGCCGGGCCCAACCCGCCGCGGCGCAGGCGCCGGAGCCCTCCGGCGCTTCGCCTGAGGGCTCGACCGCTCGCCCGAGCTGGCCCTCAGCCCCACTGGTCGCCCTTGCCGCCGCCGCGGCCGGCGTCGTCGTCGTCGCGTCGATCGCGATGGCGGTGCTCCGGGGGAGCGCCGGCTCGCCAGCGCCGGCCGCGACCCGACCGCCCGCGCGCGCGACGAGCGTCGCCCTCACGGACGACTTCGGGGATCCGAGCGCGGGCTTTCTCCCGTCCGCCGCGCCCGAGTCGGCGACGTTCCGCGTGGGCTATGTCGACCACGAGTACGAGATCGCCGGGCCGCGCGGCGGCTTCGTCGCGGTTCCGGGGATCTTCCGGGATGCCATCATCGCCGTGGACGCCCGGCTGGTTGGGGCCCCGGCCACGGGGCGGGTGATCGGCATCGTCTGTCGGGCGAACGAGCAGGGCTGGTACGAATTGACCGTGACCCCGTCCACGCGCTCGTTCAGCATCTCGAAGATGGACATCAGCGGAACGTCGACCTCGTTGGTGGCCGACCAAGTCTCGCCAGCCATTCAGCGAGATACCGCGATGAACCACCTGGAGATGGTGTGTGTGGGATCGAGCATCGCGGCGAGCGCGAACGGGACACTGCTCGGCGACGTACACGACGATGCCTATAAGGAGGGCTGGTTTCAGATCTCCGTGGTCGGCGCGGCAGAGTCGGGAAGCGATGTGGCGCTGCGGCTCGGCAAGCTTTCCGTCGCGCACGTAACGGATCAGTGACGCCAGGCGGCACATCGAGCCTTTGACGGCACGGCACGTCCAATCTATGATCCGCCAAGTCGCCTGGCGGCTGGTACCGACGTGGCGGTCGATGCGTCGCCGCGATAGTGCGCCGCGTGAGTCAAGAATCGGAGGTACGCGGGAATGACCCAGGCCACCCTTGATAGCGATGGGCGAGATGCCGATTGGCGGGACTGGGCGCACACGGGCCCCGGCACGCTCGCCGGCCGGTACTTGCGCCGGTTCTGGCAGCCGGTCTATCGATCTCGAGACTTGGCGCGCGGGAAAGCCGTACCGATCCAGATCATGAGCGAGGATCTCACGCTCTATCGAGGCCAGTCGGGCGAGGCCCACGTGGTCGCGTTTCGGTGCGCGCACCGCGGCACGCAGCTCTCCACCGGGTGGGTTGAGGGCGACAACATTCGGTGTCGCTATCACGGCTGGATGTACGACGCGACAGGCCAGTGCGTTCACCAGCCAGCCGAAGTCACCCCCTTCTGCGACCGCGTGCGGATCCGTTCCTATCCGACGCGGGAGTATCTCGGGCTCATCTTCGTCTATCTCGGGGAGGGAGAGCCGCCGCCGATGCGACGCTTCCCCGAGATGGAAGGCGTGGGGGAGCGGGAGGTGACGCTCCACTACCGGGCGTGCAACTTCTTCACGGACGCCGAGAACGCCGTCGACCAACTCCACCACTACTTTGTGCACTGGCAGCGCCGGGGGCCCGTGGGTGAGCAGGTCATCCCGCGACTGCGGGTCGAGGAGACCGAATACGGCATTCGGATCACGCTGAACAGGCCCGGTGAGGAACGAACCTGGTCCTGGCACTACCACATGCCGAACATCCTTCAGCTCAACATCTCCGACTTCGATCAGCGTGTGCACTGGAAGGTGCCCGTCGACGACGAGCATCACCTGATACCCGCCACCGCCCTCATCGCCCCAGGAGCGGTGCGCCGACCGAGCGAGACGCACCGGGATGAGGACCCCATCGAGTTCGCCCGGCGGGTATCGAGCCTGAGCGAGGCGATTCGGACCGGGCGAATGGCCGTGGACGACATCGAGATGGGCGAGATGTATTTTCCCGTCGGCGACGACGTGACCCAGGTTGGGCAGGGAGCCATCGCCGACCGAGAGCACGAGCGCCTCGGCAGCTCCGATGTGGGACTCGTCCTCCTGCGAACGCTGTGGAGCCGCGACCTGCGCGCCATCGCCGAGGGGCGATCGCCGAAGGACTGGCGGCACCCTGAGGAGCTGCTCGTGGCGACGCCGCGCCTGTACGAGCGCGTCTGACCGCTCGACGTTGGGCGGCCGGCGTTGCTCCGGGCCAATGACTTGCCCTATGGACCGGCAGCGGGTACTATCGCGCAATCGTTTCACACGGCGGCCCAGCGTCTCGAGCGCCACACCCGGCGCGACCAGTCTCGATTCAGGAGTGACCATATGTCGCTTACCCCGGAGGAGAACGAAATCCTTTGCCGCGTCGGTCGTGGTACGCCGATGGGCGAGCTGATGCGGCGTTACTGGGTCCCCGCCTGCCTCTCCGAGGAACTTCCGGAGCCCGACTGTGACCCCATTCGCCTTCGCCTCCTCGGCGAGGACCTCATCGCGTTCCGCGATTCCGATGGGCGCGTGGGCGTGATGCAGGAGCGGTGCCCGCACCGGGGCGCCTCCCTCTTTTTTGGTCGGAACGAGGAGGGGGGCATCCGCTGCCTCTACCATGGGTGGAAGATCGCGGCGGACGGGAAGATCCTCGACACCCCGTGCGAACCGGTCGAGAGCATGATCAAGTTCCACGTGCGCGCGAACGCGTATCCCACCTACGAGCGCGCCCAGGTGGTTTGGGCCTACATGGGCCCGCCAGACCGACAGCCGGCGCTCCCCGACTACTGGTGGATGAGCCTCGACGATAGCTCGCTCGTGGTCGGGAAGATCGACTACGCGTGCAGTTACCTTCAGGGAGTTGAGGGGACGACGGATAGCGCCCACAACAACGCTCTGCACGCCGGCTTCGAATACATGCACTGGACGGAGGACCAGATCCAGGCGCTGGTCGCGAAGGGCTATCCGCTGGTTCGAATCCCCCGCGACCAGAAGAACGAGATGGTGGACACACCCTACGGGTTCCGGTACGGCGTGACCAGGCCGGACCCGTCGGACCCCGGCCGCCAGGTGATCAGCATGACACCGGTGATCATCCCGTGGTCCGTGTACCTCGACTATTCGCCTCACATGTTCGTGCCATCCGACGACGAGCACACCTGGCTGTTCGACGTGCGCACGCGCGGCGGACGACCGTTCGACCGCGAGCGGGAGCTGGCTGCCCGGGGCGAGCGCGTCGGCATCGACCTGGGGAGCGACCACCGCAAGCTCCGGACGCTGGAGATGAACTACCTGCAGGACCGCAAGGCGATGCGCGAGCGCAAGGAGAGCTGGAGCTACTCGGGAATGCCGTGGGGGAAGCCGATCCAGGACATGTCGGTGACCGAGAGCATGGGTCGCATCTACGACCGCCAGGGCGAGCACCTCGGCGTCCACGATGCGATGGTCGTGCGTCTTCGGGAGGTCCTCCTGGCTGCCATTCGTCGCTTCGAGGAGACTGGCGAGACCCCCGCGGCCGACCCCTCGATCGACTGGAGCAAGATTCGGGGCGGGACCGCCGTGGTGCCCGCCGGGACCCCCTGGTCTGCCGTCGAGTATCCGGACCCGGCCCTTGCTGCGGCCGGGGTCCGATAAGGGGCGGAGGGTCGCATGGCAGCTCCGTCCGTTTCCGATCTGGTGGAACTGGTCAAAAAGCTGCGCCAGACGGGGCCTCACGTCGAGGCCGTTGGCCCGGTCCTCGACACCACGGGCACCGGTGGCGACGGCTTCAAGACCATCAACATCTCGACACTGGCGGCGCTCGTCGCCGCCGCCGCGGGCGTCCGTGTGGCCAAGCAGAACCGCCCGGCCATCAGCAGCGACTGCGGCAGCACGGAGCTCCTGCGCGAGCTTGGTGTGGCGTACGACCTGCCGCCGGAAGCGGCCGCCGCGTGCCTCCGGGAGACGGGAATCTGCTTCCTGTACGCGCCGCAATATCACCCTGACGTCGTGAACGACGGATCCGGCGCCGGCAGAACTCTCCCCGATCTCATGACGCCCATCGCCAACCCGGCCGGTGCCAACTATTATCTCGTCGGTGTGGCCGACGCCGATCTGGCCGCCAAGACCGCTGAAGTGCTGCGTGATCTCGGCACCCCCCACTCCCTGGTGATCCACGGCGACGATGGGATGGACGAGATCACCTGCACGAAGACCACGACGATTCACGAGGTCAGAAATGGCCGGGTCAACACCTGGACCCTCGATCCGACAGCCTATGGCTATCTCCGCGCGCCGCGGCACGCGATTCTTGGCGGTGACGCGGTCGAAAACGCGTTGATCACCCGAGTGTTCCTCACCGGACGCAAGAGCCTGTATCGGCAATATGTGGAACTGAACTCCGCGGCTGCGCTCTACGCGGCCGACCGTGTCCCATCGCTCGACGCCGGGATCGCCCTGGCCCAGGAGACCATCGATAGCGGCGCGGTCGCGAAGAAGCTCGAACAGGTCGTGGAAATCTCGCAGAAGCTCAGGCAATCCGCGGAAGCTCGGGCGTCGTCGATGAGGGCGTAGATGACGTGCCACCCTCCACATTTCGCATAGGAGACAGCCCATGGTTGCGGCCCCAAATGTCCGGGTTTCCTGTCGCAAGCACGACTGGACGAACGCGCTCTTCGAGGGCAAGGTCCCAAATCGGACCTATCAGATCGAGATGCGCGAGCAGGAGAACGTCGGCGTCAACGGACTTCTCGGAGAAAACCCCGTCGCCGATTACGCGGAATGCGGGCTGGCAGGCCTGATTCAGGCTCGCGCGGCTGGGGCCCCCGTGTTGGCCTTTCCCGTCTTCATTCGCACGACCTTTCGCCACTCGTACATCCTGATCCGTGCCGACCGGGGCATCGACACGCCCAAGGACCTCGAGGGCAAGCGTGTTGGCACCAGCTACAACACCACTGCCACGATCTGGATTCGCGGGCTGCTGCAGGATGGATATGGCGTCCAGCTCGACAAAATCAGCTGGCTCGACATCGGCCCGCCGGGCTACAAGGCGCCGCCCGGCGTCCGCGTGGAGCGCGCCGAGAAGGGCACGAACCTCCACGACCTGCTTCGGAAGGGCGAGATCGACGCGCTGATCTCATTTGACGCGGAGATGATCCACCACCAGGGCAGCACGACCGTCAGGCGCCTGTTTCCCGATGCGGGCAAAGAGGAACGGGACTGGTGGCGCAAGACGCACATCATGCCGATGATGAACGTCATCGCCTGCACCGAGGCCACCCTGAAGAACCACCCCGATCAGGCTCGAGAGGTCTTCGACGCCTTCGTCGAAGCCAAGCAGATCGGGTTGAAAGAGCTGTTGAACAACCGCGATTCCGGGCTGTTCTGGTACTGGGAGGCGCTGGAGCAGCAGCTCGACGTGCTCGGACCCGACCCGGTTCCGTATTCCGTGAGCAAGAATCGGGTGCCAATCGAGACGCTGCTGCGCTATTGCGCGGAGCAGGGAATCGTCGATCATCAGCTCGGAGTGGAGGACGTTTTCTACGCCGGATTTGACAGCTGAAGCGTCAAACGGGCTGATGAGGAAAGCCATTCCGTTGTCGGTGGGCTTGTCGAACCCCGACCGTGCGCCGCTTCGACAGGCTCCGGACAAACGGGTCGGGGGCTCAGGGCGAACGGTTATTCTGGGTCTGCTGTGGCGCCGAAAACCCGAACGCGAGGGAGGATGGTCCGATGAACGAACAGGCTCGACTGTACGCGTCAACCTATGATGGCGTTCGTGTCTTTGCTCCGAGATCCGGGGCTTGGTCGGAGGTTGGTTACCTGCCCGGGACGGAATCGGAGAGCGTGGCGGGATCCATTCGCCACCCGGAGCGCGTGTACGTGGCGGACCTCCATGGCGGTCTCTACGGAACGTCGGACGGGGGCGAGCACTGGACGAAGCTCCTCGAGGGCGAGGTGTGGGCCGTCGCGGTCGATCCCAGCGACGACAACGTCATCTACGCCGGGACCGAGCCAATCCACCTCTACCGGAGTGAGGACCGCGGCAAGTCCTGGGAGGAGCTGACGACGCTCCTCGACCTGCCGGAGGACGTGAAGTTCAACTGGTGGTTTCCGCAGCCCCCGCACAAAGGGCACGTGTACCACATCTTCGTCCACCCGGACGATTCGCGTACGCTGTACGTGTGCCTGGAGCACGGCGGGGTGGTCCGAAGCTTCGATCGTGGCGCCTCGTGGGAAGACGTCACCGAGGGGATCGATTACCCGGACATGCACTGGATTCGAGCCCTTCCCGGCAGCCAAACCCGCTACTTCACCGCAGCGGCGCGCGGCTTTTTCACCAGCGACGATCCTGCCGCTGGGTGGGTGCGCGCCCAGCACGGATGCAAGCGTGACTATTTCCACAGCTTCATTTTTCTCCCGCCGGTCCGTCCGGAGGAGCCGCCCACGATGCTGCTGGCCAGCGCGGACCGCTCGCCCGGGTACTGGGCCCGGCCAGAGGGGGCTCGATCGGCCATCTACCGCAGCGATGATTGCGCGCGCTCGTGGCACTGGGTGGGTGAGGGTCTGGCGGAGGAGATGCCCCCCATGGTGAACATGCTGGTGAACCATCCCGTCGACCAAAACGGGGCCTTCGCAGCCCTGGGAGGGCACCGCGCGGGAGCCGGGAAGCCGACCGGCAGCCTCATGGTCACCCACGACCGCGGCGATAGCTGGGGCCAACTTCCCATCGAGGTTTCCCCAGTCATCGGCCTTTGGGCGGCCGCCGATTAGTCTCAACTCCTGGCAGCCCACGCATCAGCGCTCGGCTGCTCCTGGACGCGCTGCCACATTAACGGGCCGCGACCCGATGGAGATGCTCATTGCACGCGATTCGTGAACCAGACGTGCCCGCCATGGCCGGCGGAAAGGGGAGAACTCAGCGAGAGCGAGGATGGACTCGCATCGGCGTACTTGTTTCGTCGTTGATGCTGCTCACGAACTGCGCCACCGGAGCGGCCACCCAGGGCAACAGCCAGTCGAGCGCCCCTCCTCGCGAGCGCGTGCTCACGGCTTCGATTGAAGGCGAGCCGAACTTCATCGCCGCGCTGGCACCCGCCGCCGGGTTGGCGGCCACGGACTTCTGGCAGCGCATGTTCAACGCCTTCCTGGACATCTACGATGGTGACGACCATCCCCAGCCCTATCTGGCCGAAGCTCTTCCGGTGCTGAATACCGATAGCTGGATCGTGAATCCCGACGGGACGATGGAGACCCGCTACCGGCTGAAGCCGAACCTCGTGTGGCACGACGGCTCGCCGCTGACCGCCGACGATTTCGTCTTCACCTTCCAGAACGCGACGCCGGCGGCCGGTTTTCGCACGGGCATCGTGCCGTTCAGCCAGATGGACAACGTCGCCGCGCCAGACGACAGAACGTTGATCATCCATTGGAAGAGCGTCTATCCCGATGCGGGCGTGCTGCTGCAGGGCGCGACGCGGTTTGGCCTGGTTCCGCTCCCCCGCCACATCCTGGAATCGACGTTCGCTGGTGGGGTGGCGCAGACCATTCAAGAGAGTCCGTACTGGTCCCGGGAGTTCGTCGGCGCCGGCCCATACAAGCTCGACCGATGGGAGCTGGGCTCGTTCATCGAGGCGACGGCGTTCGACCAGCACGTGCTGGGCCGCCCCAAGATCGACCGAATCCGGCTGCTCTTCATGAACGACCAGAATACGGCATTTGCCAACATGCTGGCCGGCGAGACCGACGTCGCGCTCAACTCCATCAGCTTCGAGCAGGAGGTTCAGCTCAAGAGGGAATGGGCGTCGAGCCAAAGAGGGACGGCCGGCCTGAACACCGTTTCCCTGAGCGCCGCGCAATTTCAGTTCCGCCCGGACATTGTCAGTCCCAAGGCCATCCTCGACGTGCGGGTTCGCCGTGCGCTGGCCCACGCCTTCGATAGACAGACGTTCAGCGAGACGATCTGGGCAGGGGAGCTGGCGGTGCTGGATACCATCTTCGATCCCCGAACGAGTTACTATCCAAGCATTGACCGCATGACACAGAAGTATCCTTTCGATCTCGCCGCGAGTGAGCGCCTCATGAACGAGGCGGGCTATCGCAAAGGTCCAGACGGCTTCTACGCGGGCCCCGACGGGAAGCTCACGTTCATTCTGCAATCGCCCCAGAATCGACCGGAGCTACCGGTGCTGGACGCCAATTGGCGCAAGGCAGGGTTCGACATCCAGGAGCTTCCCCTCGCGTCAGTAGATGCCCTCAACTCGGAAGTCCGCAGCACCTTCTCTTCCATCAGCATCAACACGTCGGGGTCGTTTGAGGTGCAGCAGACGTCCCTCTATCGCGGCACGGAGATCACGAGTGCCGACAATCGCTGGCGCGGCGAGAATCGGGGCGGGTGGTCCAACCCCGAATACGACCGGCTCGTGGAGGCGTTCAACATCACCCTGGATCCGGAGCAGCGAGTCCAGCAGCGCGCTCAGATGGCGAAGATTCTCTCCACCGAGCTGCCATCCATCGTGCTTGCCCCGAACCCCAACACGCACGCCTACTCCAACAGGGTCAAGAACGTCGGACACACGACGATGTACACGACAGGTCGAATTACGTGGAACATTCACCAGTGGGACCTGCAGTAGGTGCGGTTACGCCAATTTTCTTGACGAGGAGGTCACGATGCTGAGCCAAGCTGACAACGAGCTCCTGACTCGGGTCGGCCCCGGAACGGACATGGGGAACCTGTTTCGCCAGTATTGGCTGCCAGCGTTCCTTTCATCCGAGCTGCCGGAGCCCGATTGCGATCCTATGCGGCTGCGGCTGCTGGGCGAAGACCTCGTGGCGTTCCGTGACACGGCGGGTCGAGTCGGAGTTCTTGCGATGAATTGCGCCCATCGCGGCGCCTCGCTGTTCTTCGGCCGGAACGAAGAGAGCGGACTCCGCTGCGTGTACCACGGGTGGAAGTTCGACGTGACCGGCCGCTGCGTCGACATGCCCAATGAGCCGCCCGAGAGCAGCTTCAAGGACAAGGTTCGACAGCGCGCATATCCGTGCCAGGAGCGGAATGGGACGGTGTGGGTCTACATGGGGCCGCGCTCCCAGCCGCCGGACTTCCCCCGGTACGAGTGGGCGCACGTGCCCGAGGGGCACTACGCCATCAGCAAGACGCTGCGTGAATGCAACTGGGCCCAGGCCTTCGAGGGCGACATGGACGACGCCCACGTGCCGGCCCTTCACAGCTTCCTGAAGTTCGAGTACGAGCACGGCTCCGCCAACCAATACTATGGCAAGCCCCTCTATCTCCAGGTTTCCGAAACGCCATATGGGCTGCTCTCCGGGTCGCGGAGGGACGCCGAGGAGGGGAAATACAACTGGCGCATCACGCCCGTCCTCTTCCCAAGCTCCTCGATGTTCACCGTGGGCACTCTCCGCGAGCGGGGCGTGCTGTGGATACGCATGTGGATCCCGATCGACGACGAAAACACCGCGCAGTGGCGCATTCGCTGGAAGCCGGATGCCCCGCTGGAGGGTCCGGATGAACCCGAGTCGGGTCCTGGCGGCTACTTGCCCCGAGGCACCCACTGGCACGAGCAGTGGCGTCCGGCCGGCAACAAGACCAACGATTACTTCATCGACCGCGAAGCGCAAAAGAAGGAGAGCTTCTCGGGTATCCCCGGTTTTCCTCTCCAGGACAAGATGGCGACGGAAAGCATGGGCCCGATCATGGACCGGACGGTGGAGCACCTCGGATCCACCGACACCGTGATCATCGCTATGCGCCGTCGGCTCCTCGCGGCAGCGAAGGCCTTGCGCGAGAATGGCGTCACGCCGCCAGGGGTGGACCAGCCAGAGGCGTTCGCCGTGCGATCGGCCATCGTCAATCTCCCCGTGGAGCTGAACTGGGTCGAAGCGAGTCGGGAGATGATTCTCGCGCGGGCCGGGGCGCCGGCTGTGAACCAGGTCTGATCGGTGGCGCGCCCGCACGCGACCCCGCCCGTCATTCGGTCGCGCTTGGTGCTGGAAGTCGCGTCGGAGCTGATGGGGAGGCGCGGCATTCCAGCACAGGCCCGCGTCGAACTGTTGAATCAGGGTATGTCGCGGCCGGAGCTGTGCTTGTTCGGGAGCAATGCGCCGAGCGTGATCCCCGAGGTGGCGCGGGGCGACGTGCAGCTCGCCATCGTGAATCCATCGACGATCCTGACGCTCGCCCATCGTGGCACCGGTCCGTTCAGCGGCGCGCTTCCGGTGCGCACGATTACGGTTCTCCCGTCTCATGACCAGTTCATCTTTGCGCTGGCCGAGCGTACCGGGCTCGCGTCACTCCAAGACGTCCGCGATCGCCGGTACCCGCTCCGCGTGTCGGTGCGCGCGCAGCCCGACCACGGCGGCCACGTGCTGACCGACGCCGTGCTCGCCGCCCACGGGTTCTCCATGGACGACATCGTCTCCTGGGGCGGAGACGTTCGCCGCCATGCGACCATCCCGACGGCCGAGCCGGCGGCCGTGGAGCGCGGTGAGCTGGACGCCATCTTCGATGAAGCCGTGGCCAACTGGGCCCCGGCGGCCGTGGACGCCGGCATGCGGATCGTCAATCTCGACGAGCCGACGCTGCAGCACCTGGAGGCGATGGGGTTTCGGCGCGCCCGGGTTTCGCGAAGCCAGTACCCAGCCTTGTCCCGGGAAGTGGACGTGACGACGTTGGACTTCAGCGGGTGGGCCGTCTTCACGTCGGCTGATGCTCCGGATGACCTCGTCACGATGATTTGCGAAGCGCTCGAGACGCGCCGCGATCGCATTCCATGGGAAGGCGACGGGCCGCTTCCCCTCGACCGGATGTGTATCGACGCGGAGGAGGCGCCGCTTCCCGCGCCGCTGCACCCAGCCGCGGAACGGTTCTGGCGTGAGCGCGGCTACCTGAGGTAGCCGGGACTGGGCCCGCTTCACACGCGCTGCGCAAAATGCGAGAATGAGGCTCAGATTGACACGCCTGCTCGACCGCGATGCCGTTCGAGCGCGCCGTGGAGACAGCGACCTCGATCAGGCGACGCGTAATCACAGCTGCAAGGAGGGATAGCGTGGCTGCGGCTCCAACGAAGACAATTCGCATGGGCATGGTGGGCATCGGCGTCGGGGGCGCGGAAATCTTGCCGGCAATGGCGTCGACGCCGGGGATCGAGCTGTACGCAGGCGCCGACATCAACCCCGTGACGCGCGAACGGTTCCAGGCGAAATACCCAGACGCGAAGGTGTACGACAGCATCGAAGCCCTATGCGCAGATCCCGACGTCGACGCCGTCTGGGTTTCGACCCCGAACCGCTTCCACGCTCCCCACACGATTTATGCGCTGGAACACGGGAAGCACGTGGTCGTCGAGAAGCCGATGGCCCTGAGCATTCAGGAGGCCGAGGCGATGAACGAGGCGGCTGCCAAGAATAACCGCATCCTCACCGCCGGGCACACGGATTCGTACGGATTCCACATTCGCGCGATGCGGCGGGTCATGAACTCGGGAAGGCTCGGGAAACTCAGTAGTCTCCACGCCATCGCCTTCACCGACTGGATCCTGCGGCCACGATCGGCCGAGGAGCAGGACCCGGCCCAGGGAGCGGGCGTCGTCTGGCGACAGACGCCCCACCAGGTGGACAGCATGCGCTTGATCGGCGGCGGGATGGTCCGCAGTGTGCGCGGTACGACCAAGGCGGACGCTGCGTATCGTCCGTTCAGCGCGTTCTATTCCGCGTATCTGGAATTCGAAGATGGCACACCGGCGTACATCTTCCACGATGGCCGGGGCTACTTCTTCACGGGCGAGTTGCTCAACGGCGTGCAAAACTCGCGGTATACCTGGGAACAGCGTCGGGAGTTGCGGCGCGCGATGTCCGAAGGCGTCCGCGACGATGAGGCGGACAAGCAGGCCCTCCGCATCGGCGGCGAGAACGCGGGGAATCAGTTCGCCGAGCGCAACGGCGCCCGGGCTCCGAGGTTTATGGGAAATCCCGACGCGGGAATCGTGCTAGTGAGCGCCGAGCGCGGCGCGATGCGGGCAAGCCCCCATGGCATCTACGTGTACGACGATGATGGCCAGCACGACGTGGACCTGTCGATCAATAGCAAAGGCGAGGGGACGCGCCAGGGAGAGCTGGTCGAGTTTCGCAAGGCGATCGTGGAGGGCAAGCCGCCATTCCACGACGGGCGGTGGGGCATGGCGACCCTCGAGGTTGCCCTCGCCATTATGGAATCCGCGAAAGAACGGAAGGAAATCCGGCTGTCACACCAGGTGCCGGTTCCCGATAGCTACGACCTGGACCTCATCGTCCCCTATCTCGAAAACGAGTAGCCCGTCGACGCCGAAAGGAGGCCAGCCCGCTGTTCCTGTCGGGCTGGCCTCCTCGGTCTCTGCAATCCCTCAACCCCGCGACACACTCTGTTGCAGCGCGCTCCTCCCGCTGGCCTGATCCCATCGCCCGTCCATTGACGCGGCCCGCCGCGGACCTGCTCGCCCGATCTACGCGGCCTCCATCCAGCGCGACCGCTGGCGCTGCGGCGCGAGCTGCCAGCGTCCGTAGGCGACGAATGCGTCCAGCACCCCGAAGACCAGAGGAATGATCGCCAGGAACAATCCCATCGTCGCCGCGGTCACGACGGTGGCGCCGACCATGATGATGAGGAGTCCCGCGGCCGCGAGTGGGGTCAACCACGGGAGGATGCGGACGAGGCCGGGAAGAATGAGTCCGACAGCGCCCAGGACCTCGGCGACGCCGAGGAATCGGATGAAGGAACCGGGAAACGCGAGCTGCTGTTGTAGCTCGGGGATCGGTGTGATGAGCTTGACCGTTCCCGTAAACAGGTAGACGATCGCGAGAATAATCTGGATGATCCAGAGAACGTACGTCATGGCCTTCTCCCCGCGACTGAGAGCTCCAGGTCGAGCTGCGTCGCCAATACCTATACGGTACTCGGATGGGGCCCCGGGTCGGAAGGGGCGGGATGCTCGCCTAACTGGCTCGTCGCAACCGGCCGCGGGAATTGGTCCCGCCATCGGGTGGGGCGGCAGGCGTCGATGATCGCGCGCGACACGATCGATGGACCGTAGCTCATCCTAGCGGTTGAACTCGGCCCTGTGCTCGAGCAGGTCGGTCCCAAGCAGGTCCCTGGACGTGGTGGCGGCCAAGGGACGGTCCCTCTCGTTTGGGACATGGTTCGTCGACCCTTGGGGGAGGCGCGGCGAGCAGCATGGAACGATGTCGGCTGGATTCCGCACCCTCGCTTCCGCGGCGCGGGCGGTCCAGGTCGGCGGCCCGCCATGCGCTCTGCCGTACAATCCCGGGCATTCCCCTTGGGAGCAGCGGATGCCGTCTCGCGTTGTCCCCTGTGCGCGCAGACACAGAGGACGGCCTTGCTCAACCGTGGATTTCCCGTTCGCGACCGAGGCACCGGCCCCGTGACCGACGGCTGGCACTGAATCGCGTGGTTCGACACATCCGCCTGAGCGACACGACTCGGCTGCTCATCAGCCTCTACGCGCCGGCCATGGTCATGAGCCTCGGGCAGGGTATGGTCGTACCCACGATCCCAAAGCTCGCCGGCGCGTTCGACGTGTCGCCGGGTCTGGCCGCGCAGCTCGTTACGGCGGGCATGCTGGGACGGGTCATCGCCGGAATCCCGGCCGGGCACCTCCTCGACCGCTACGGGCGGCGGCCGATCCTCCTCGCGGGTCCCATCATCGTGGCCGCCGCTTCGGCGCTGACCGCCATCGCTCCGTCGTTCGCCGTGCTGCTCGGCGCCCAGTTCTTCGCGGGATTGGGCGTCGCTGCCTGGCAGGTCGCGCGGGAGGTGACCGTTGTCGACGTCGTCCGACCGGAGCAGCGCGGCCGCATGATCAGCGGATTTCATGGCATGAACTCGGTAGGCATCGCGATCGGCCCCGTGCTTGGTGGAATCGTCACCGACGCGGTCGGGTTCCGGGCTGTGTTCTGGGCCTATGCGCTCATCGCCTGCTTCACCTTTGCCGCGACGATCCACATACCGGAGACTTCGCGCGCTCGGCCGGCCGGGGATCAGCGCATGGCGGCCATTGGCCGGCTCAGCGAGGTGGACCCGTATTTTCGGACCACGTACGTCGTGCTGGTGATCAACACGTTTGTTGCGATGATGCGGGGTACGTTGATCACCAGCCTCATCCCACTCTACGTCGGATTTCAGCTCGGCCATACGTCCACGGAGATCGGAAGCTGGTTCGGCGTGTACGGCCTGGCCAATATGTTGATGATCGCGCCCACGGGCATGCTGCTCGATACGCGGGGGCGGAAGGCCGTCGTCATGCCGAGCGCCTACCTGGCGACCGCGGTATTCTTGGCCTTTCCCCTGGCGACAGGCGCCGCGTCTCTGTCGGCGTTGGCCGTCCTGTGCGGTGTGTCGTCGGGGCTTGCGCTCGGCTCGATGGCGACCTACACGTACGACGTTATTCCAGAGCACGCGCGAGCGCGTCTCCAGGCGTTGCGCCGGCTTTTCGGCGATATCGGCTCCGTTCTGGGTCCGGCCGCCGCGGGGACTATCGCAGACGCCGTGAGCCCGTCAGCGGCTTTCTGGGTGTTCGTGCCGCTGCAGCTCGTGTCCGGTCTGCTGATCACGTTCGTCGCCCGCGAGTCCCTTCGCCGGGTGAACCCGGCGGTGGAGAGCCTCCCACCGCGTCCCTGACCCGCGGTGGGCCTGGAATTCAGGCGTCGGTCACCGGCTTCCCTCCGAATCGCTCGAGCCATCGTGGGATCGCGTCCTGGTTGAAGATGTGTACCGGCAGCTCGCCCCGCATCGCCTTGAGAATGTCCGTATTCACCCATTCCGTATTCTGGCCGGCCGCGCGGCCCACGGTCAGCTCGGCACCGGCGAGTGGCGTGCCGCCGTGGGGCCGCAGGAGCACGTTGTTGCCGAAGCTCCGCAGGGGGCTATCGAGAGGGATCGGCTCGTCCTCGAAGGCGTTGAGCCCTGCGCCGGCGATCACCCCCTCCTGGATGGCATCGGAAAGCGCCCGCTCGTCCACGACGGCTCCGCGGGACGTGTTGATGAAATAGGCCGTCGGCTTCATGAGCCCGAACTCTCGGGTCCCTATCATGTGCCGCGTCTCTTTGGTCAGCACCACGTGCACAGTGACCACGTCGGACTCTCGGAGCAGCGTGTCCAGATCCACAGGGTGAGCCCCGAACTCCAGAAAGCGATAGTCGGGAACGTACGGGTCGTATGCGAGGATCCGAATGTTCCACGGTCGCATCAAGTGGGCTACGCGGCCGCCGATTCGGCCGAGTCCGATGATCCCCAGCGTAATTCCCGGGTAGCCATCGGATTGGCGACTTCCAACGTACGCTCCCTGCTTGCCCGGTGTCCACCACCCGCCGTTCTTAATCGTCGCGTCCTGCTGCTGCACGCCCTTCAAGAGCGAGAGCATGAAGGTGACGGTCACCTCGGCGATGTTGCCCCAGTTTGATTCGACGGGGGCGTGCGTCACGAGGATCCCGCGCTCAGTACATGCATCGACGTCGATGTCGTCCACACCGACGGTGGCCTTCGCGACAATGCGGAGGTCCGGGGCGGCCTCGATCACCCGGCGGGTGATGGGCGAGGCGCGCATCGACGTCCCAGCCATGGCGTGCGCTCCGGCTGCCATCAAGGCGATCTCTGACTCGTAATCGCCGCCCGGCTCGTGCCACTCAGGCTTGCCGAGGACCACCTGGCAACCCTTCGCCTCGAGGTCTCGATGGCTATCTCCGGTCGGTGCGAACACGAACACTTTGGGCATGAGGCGATCATCCCCCCCTTCAGCAAGTCGGCAAAGATGGCTCAATAGTATGCGGAACGCCGTGGCTCCCATCGGTCCGCGCGCGGTCTACGTTCGTGAGTGGGAGGCTGGCGAGTCTCGGCCCGGTTCAATGCTCAAAAGGGGCACGTGGAGGAACATCGCGACCGCTGACCCGACCGCGGGGCCATCGCTGCCGAGCCCGGTGATCGCCAGGTTCTGGAGATGTCCCACGTCGTCCCGCAGGACCAGTACGGCTGGCTGTCGAACGTCGGCCACGTGAATCGCCTGGACATCGCTCGCCCGTGCAATGAGGTGATCGTCCTGGCAGATGCGATCGCGCAGGCGGTCGACGATGAGGCCGGCGCGCAAGCGACGACGAACCATCAGCGCGCACGCGATGCCGACAATGAGCACTGCCGCCACCTCGCTCCCGCCTCTCCAGCTCCGCGCCGCCATCAGCGCGGCCGTCGTATATCCGACGAGGAGGCCCCACAGGGTCAGCCCCGCGGTTGCGAGAAAGTGATCGAGGAGTGAGCGCTCGACGTGCAGGCAATCGTGGTCGTGATAGATGACGGGCTGGCGCGCCAGGACGGAGAGGACGGCAAGTCCAAACGCGGCGACTGCGAGATCAAGGAACATCGACTGCATGGATCAGCCAGTCCAGATCGCGTGGGCTGCGGATGGCGCAGTGCTGGTATACACCATTCTCGCCGGCGCGTCAGG
>DASRDP010000039.1 GCA_035652535.1 Chloroflexota bacterium | reverse complement strand
GACCGTCCGGCACGGCCCCGGGCGGCCCTCGGGTCTTCGTGGCGGCGACGTCGTTCGATCAGGCGAGGTGTGCAGGAATGTCCTGTGGCGCTGGCGTCCAGATCTCAGACCGCCGCACCCCGCCGCCGGGGGCCCAGTACTGCGTCTTGCGCGGTCCGTCGCTCTTGATGTTGAAGCGCAGCCGCCCCAGGCCCTCGCCTTCCAGCTCCACGACGTCACCGTCATTGATGGGGGGCAGGCCGACGTGGTGCGTGCCGCACGAGACGACATCTCCTGGCTGAAGCGTGATGAGCTGAGAGAGCCAGACCACCTGCTCTTCGATGGGCTGGACCATCGCGTTTGTGTTGTAGTCCTGCTTCAGCTCGCCGTTGACGTAGAGGCGCACACGCACGTTCTGGGGATCGGGAATCTCATCCTTCGTTGTGATCACCGGTCCCATGGGCGCAAAGCTCTCGAGCGACTTGTGCATGAAATTGGTGAATCGGTTCGGTACCCCATGGCACGAGATGTCGGCGAAATTCATGAAGCCAAAGACATGGTCGAGCCCCTGCCCGGCTGAGAGCTTCCTCGCTCGCTTGCCGATCACGTATGCCAGCTCCGGCTCAGGGTTGAACGACGTCGCTTCCTCCCAGTTCGGAAGCTCCACCGTGTCCCCGCTGGAGACCACCGACGTCGCGCTCTTGTGGAAGAAGTCCATGTAGTAGATCGGCCGTTTCGGCTTGGGATTGTTCGTGTCCTGGAAATTTCCCCAGGCGCAGAGGGTGTTCGGCGGCCGTGGGAGCGGAGGCCGCACTGTGACGTCCGCGTAGGGCACCCCTTCCTCCCGCGCGACCACGCGCTCGAATTCGGGACGGAAGCGGTCGAAGTCCTCGATGACCGTCTCAATGATGAGCTGGCCGCCGAGCCGGGTTCTCGGCAGCGACGCCGCGATGGGCACGGCGGCAGTGACGTCTACCACGCGGCCACCAGCCTTCAGCACACCCAACCGAAAATCGTTGAAGAACAGAAGCTTCAAGAGTCAGCCCCCCTTCGCGCGCTACTCTGGCCGCGCCTAAGCATATCCCACGCGGCGATCCCGCGCGACGTAGCGAGGTCGCTGCTATACTGCGTCCCGAACCGGCCCGGCCGGCGAAGGGCCGATGCCCACACAGCGGGTAAGGAACCGCCGGACCCAGCCCGGGGAACGAGCCCAGGGTCTCACTGATTGTGGGAGGCAGCATGCAGGCAAGCAAGACACCGGAGAGCGTCGATCCCAGAGATCTGCAGGCTCGGGAGCGCATGGCCTACTACCAGTGGATGCGCGGCGAAGGAATTCCGATCCATTTCGCCGTGGCGGGCATCTCCGATATCACGGCGGTACCGCGCGAGCGCTGGGCGCGAACCGGCGCGGGGCGGGCGGTCTTTCTCGAGCTGGAAGGCACCTACCAGTCGGAGCTGGGCATGTTTGTCTGCGAGATTCCGCCTGGGGAATCCCTCGACATCCAGCACCACCTATACGAGCAGTTCACGCTTATCCTACAGGGAACCGGAGCGACGCAGCTCTGGCAGAAGAACGGCCCCAAGCGAACGTTCGAGTGGGGCAAGGGAAGCCTGTTCGCTCCCCCGAAGAACACCTACTACCGCATGTTCAACCTGGGCCGAGAGCCGGTGCTCTATCTCGGCGTGACGACAGCGCCGCGCGTCATGACCGCGCTCTTCGGCAACTGGGCCGCCCAGGATCGTCACAGCGTCGAAACCCCGGCCAGCCCCTTCGAGTTCGTCTTCACCTGCGACCACGACTTCGTCGAGCTCTACGACGGCAGCGAAAGCTACTTCGCGCGGACGGAGGACCGCATCTATCCGGGTGGATATCACCCGCGTACCTGGTACACCAACTTCATTCCGGACGTGAACGCGGAGTTCGTCGACGACAACAACCACAAGGTCGCCGGCGGACAGCTCACCGGCTACCGAATGGCCGGGGGCTTTCCGTCGGGGCATATCTCCGAGTGGCCCGTGGGCCGCTATCACAAGGCCCACTACCACGGTCCGGGCGCCGTGCTCGTCGGGCTCAAGGGCCACGGCTACGTCAATCTCTGGCCGCACGAAATCGGCATTCATCCCTGGCAGGACGGCTACGCCGATCGCGTTGTTCTCGTGGAATGGGGCCCCAACAGCATCTACTCCCCGCCGGACGGCTGGTTCCACCAGCACATGAGCACCGGCAACGTTCCGGCCCGCCACGTGGCGCTGTACGGGGCCAGCCACAACCCGCTGGCGACCCGTCGGGAAGAGGGGGTGCTGACCCCCGTACGCGAGGGGGGCGTGCTGATCGATTACGAGGACGAGGACCCGGAGGTGCGCCGCTACTTCATCGAGGCGAATCGCCGTGAGGGAGTGGAGTGCACGATGCCGCCCGTTACGTACCGCACGGACCCCATTTCGCTACGCTCGTAGGTGCAGCCCGTGGCTCATCCCCGGCGCGACGTGCGCAACGGGGCGCCGGTATCCGAATCAGCCCCCGGCCATCAACCGGGCGTCCAGTCCCAATCCTGGATGTTCCAGGATACGTCCGACTCGGGCGCGGCCGGCGCCGGACCGGTGAGGCCGTTGACGTAGGCGAACGACGTCGAGGAGAAGAAGAGCCCAACCGAGGGTATCTCGTCGGCGTAGACCCGGAGCATTTGGCGAACCAGGGGCAGTCGGTCCTGGCGATCCAGCGTCGTGTTGAACTCGCTCAGCAGGCGGTCGTATTCGGCCGAGGCCCAGCCTCCGCGATTACCGCCGAGCCAGCGATTGGCCTGGGCGGGGATCTGCGAGCTATGGAGGGCGTTGAGGGCTTGCTCGCCGAGTCCGATCCCAACCGCCTGAAGGGCGGGGAAGGTCGCGCGCACCTGGGCGTTCTGGGCTTCGATCCGGGGGATCACACGCTGCTGCACGTCGAAGCCCTGGGAGCGGAGGCCGTCTGCCATCACCAGGATCTCCCGCACGCTGTCCGGACTCTCGGTGATCGCGACCTCGAAAGCAAGCTGCTCATCTACGCGCTGATAGAAGCCACTCGGCCCCCTGGTGTAGCCTGCATCCCGGAGCCAGGCTTCGGCC
>DASRDP010000038.1 GCA_035652535.1 Chloroflexota bacterium | reverse complement strand
AAGCGCCTCATTTTTCTGCTGCAGCTCAGCCGTGCGCTCCGCGACCTTCCGCTCCAGCGACCGCTCGGACTCCTGAAGCGCGGCGTTGGACCTCTGGACCTCCTCCAGCGTCTCCAGGAGCCTGCTGCTGTAGTGCCAGAGCATGAGGAACAGGAGCCCCACAAAGGTCGGGACGAGGACGACGTTGATCCCATCGAGGACCCAGACCGGAACCAGGGACAGAATGTGGAAGGGGTCTCGGCGCAGCGACAAGACGCTCACTAGGATGTCGACGCCGGTGGCGAGCGCCATCAGGCGGAGCAGCGAGCGCTTGCCCAGATAGGGGAGCGCCAGCGCAACCGGCCAAACCGACAGGATGATCAGGTACGGGAAGAACTGGGGCGCAACCCAGACGACCACGACGGTCATGGCGGCCACGCTGAGGCACAGCAGCGTGACGGCGGACTCGACCCGGTCGCGGCGAACCAGGAGACGCGCGACGACCAACGCGGCAATGTTGGCCACGATCATCAAACAGATGAAGGGCAGGAAGGCGAGCGGGTACAAGACGAAGATGACGCTGACGAAGATGAGGGCCGCGACGTTGAGAGGTAGATCGACGCGAATGAACTGGTCGATGCGAGCGGCGCTTGTCGCGCCGCTCGCCCTCGCCGCGGCTCGCGAGGCCGCCCCGCCTGGACTGGACATGCTCATGGATCGACGCTCTTTCATCCGGCGACTCACGATCGGCCGTCTGACTCGGCCGCGCCATCGTGTTGCCTCAAAACGTAAACCGACCGGACGGCCATTGAATCTCGCCCGCCGCGCCAGTGTACGATCTCTGCCGTGAACGCTTCGACTTCGACCGGCCCCATGGCCATGTACGTCCTGGCGGGCGTGCTGGGGAGCGGGAAGACCACGCTCATGGCCCGGCTCGCCCGATCCTGTATCGACGCCGGCTACCGCGTCGGCCTCGTCGTGAACGACATCGCGGACCTAGGAGTCGACGCGATGGTGCTCGCCGAGACCGGCTGGCCGCACGCGGCCGTCGACGCGCTGAACGGCGCGTGCGCGTGCTGCTCCGACGGAACGGACCTGGACGAGGTGCTGGAGGGGATGCGGGAGCTACGCCGCGAGATCGTGCTCTTCGAGACGACCGGCGTGGCGGATGCGGCGGACATGCTGAACCAGCTCACGGAGCCGGATCTGCGTCGCGTCATCCAGACGCCGCGCTGCATCAGCCTCGTCGACGCGACCCGCTACCCGGATCCCCTGGGAAGCGATCCCATCGTTCGGCGGCAGATCGAGCTCGCGGACCTCATCGTGCTGACGAAGACCGACCTCGTTCCTGCCGGCCGCGTGGAAGCGGCCACGAGCGCCATTCTCCTCACCAATCCCGACGCTCCGCTCGCCCCGCGCGCGCTCACCGAGCGCGAGCTGCGCGCGGTCCTGGATACCGCCGTGGCGCACGAGGAGGCGCTCGACCGCCTGCTCGCCGACGGGCCGCCCAGGCATCCGCTGCCCCACACGGTGTCGGTCTCGATCCCGCGCGCGCTGGACCGCGAGCGGTTCCAGGCGCTGCTCGGCAGCTTGCCGCCGTCGATCCTCCGGGCCAAAGGGTTCGTCGGGCTGGACGACGAACCGGGCCTTCACATCTTCCAATTCGTGGCGCCGGCCCTGGTGCAGATCGCCCCCTTCCAGCTCATTCGCCGGCCGGGGATCGTGATGGCGTCCGGGCAGCAGGACCCGTACGGCGTCTTCATCGGGACCGCCGTCGATGAGGCGTGGCTGCGCGCCGCCATCGACGGCTGCGCCGCCGGTTAGCCCAGGTCCCAGGTATGGGCATTCCAGGCGTTGTTGGTCGCCGTCGGGCCGGAGAGGTTCGCGTTTGAGAGCGTGATCGTCGTGTTGTAGAGCAGGCTCGTGTTGACGACGAGGTCCGTGATGTGATGGACGGCCTGGCGCGCCACGTCCATCCGCTCGTCCCACGGGACCGTGACGAAATATCGCTCGATGATGGCGTCCAGCTCCGGGCTCGCGTACCGCATGCGATTGTTGCCCCGGTACTGATTCTCCGGGAGCGAGGATTCTCGGCCCAGGAAGCGCTGCAGCAGGGTCAGATTGCTGGGCTGGTTCACCATGTCATAGCCGGGGAAGTTGGCGCGCCACTCCCGGTCGGTGGCGAGCTGCGGCGGGATGACCATCGGCTCGGCGCCGATGCCCGCCTCCTGCCAGGCGTCGGCGACGGCGAACACGAGATTCTTTCCCGTCTCGACGCCGGGCGTCGTTCGCATCTCGACGCTCAGGCGCTGGCCGGTCGGGTCGTGGAAGAAGCCATCGCCGCCCCGAACGAATCCCAGCGACTCGATGAGCTGCGCCGCCCGACGAGGATCGTGGTCGTAGTGCACGATGGCCGACTGGATGTTGCGGAACTCGGGCTGGTTGGGCCCGATGAAGATCTCCGCCGGCGGGACCAGCCCCTGCTCGAGACTGTTGGCCAGCTCCTTCCGGTCGAGGGCATAGAGGAGCGCGCGGCGAAACGCCACATCGGCGATGACGGGCGGATTCGGATTCAGATATTGCGGGAAGGCGCAGAGGCAGCCGTCGACGGCGACGTCCATCCGAATGTTGGAGCGCTGGGCCTGGACGGTCTGCGCCTGCTCCAGCGCCAGCCCGCGCCCCATGGTGAGGTCCACAGCGCCGGCCATGAGGTTGGCGAGCATCGTGTTGGGGTCCGGTATGAACTTCACCTCGATCTCGTCGATCTTCGGCCGGCCCAGCGGATAGCGCTCGTCGGCGCTGACGATGAGGTGGCTGCCGCCCTCCCACTCGCGCACGCGGTAGGGGCCGGTCCCGACGAAGTCGCGCGTCCAATACGGCAGCTCCACGAAGCCGGCCTTGTTGTCGGTGTAGGCCTGCTCGAGAAGGTGCCGCGGGAGCGGAAGGGCGTGCAGCTCCGTGAACATCGCGTCCGCTTCGATATACGGCCGACTCCAGCGCGCGGTGACCGTTCGGTCGTCGACGACATCGAGGCCCTCGAGAAATGAAAACGCGCGGTCGGCGAACTGAGGAAGCTCGCGATCCTGCCCGACCGTCGCCGTGAAGACCAGGTCGTCGGCGGTGAACGGCGCGCCGTCGTGCCAGTGGGCGCCGTCGCGAATTCGCCACGTCGTCTCCATCCGACCGTCCGGCAGCACACGCCAGAAGCCGTTCGCCGTGCTTGGGACCGCTTCGGCCATGAGGGGCTGAAGCGTGCCCGTGTCGTCGGGCACCGCCAGGCCGGACTGCACGAGCCGCTGGACCTCGGAGACGCCCGGCACGCCGCCGGACCCCGCGCTGTTGATCTTGTCGCTCAGCGTTGGCGGATCGCCCTTGATGGCGATGGTGATGCGCTTGGGCGTGCTCGCGCCCGTCTGAGCCTGCGACTGCGCAGCCGGGGTCGATGGCGATGGGGCGCCGCAGGATGCCGCGAGCACGAACAGGAAGACGCTGGCGATGAGGCGCGAGGGCGTACCCACCGGCTCGCTACCCCCGCGTCTCCGTGGCGAGCTCGTCGATGAAGCCCGAGTAGTCCAGCTCGCGGAGGTAGTGGAGGTCCCAGAGGGCCAGCGGGCTCACCTCCCGCGCGATGGGGTACTGCATGCAGCACAGCTCGTACGCGTTGGCCACCGCCACCGGGTCCGGATACGGCTTCAGGGGCAAGCGCGCCATGCTGGCGGCTCGACCCCGGTTCCCTCCCTCGGGGAAGGCGAGGGACGGACCGCCGAGGATCTGTTGCGCCTCGCCCTGATGTGTTTTGGCGAAGTGGATCGTCAGGATCATCGCCTTCACGAGCCGCTCGCCGAGGCGGTCCTTCGCCGCTAGCGCGGTGAAGGACGTGGTGATCGTCGGCCCGGTGATCATCGGCAGCGGCTCGAGGCGGAGGACGTGGAAGCCGTTCCGCTCGTACTCCTCGGTGCTCCCGGTGACGAAGGTGGCGTCGGCGGTGCCGTCGTGCATGGCCTTGAGCTGCGCCTGGCGGAACTCCTCGCCCATGTAGTCCGCCACGACCACCCACTCGACGTCGTCGATGCGGAGCCCGCCCTGCATCACGTACAGCATGTGGTTGCCGCGGATGTGGTGGTACCCGCCAATCGGGTCTTCGATGGCGGTGTCGGCGAGGCGCTTGCCCTTGAGCTGGGCGATGGAAGCGATGGGCTCGCGCGACACCAGGGAGTCGCGCACGCGGTTGCCGGGAGATGCGAGGCATACGATGGGGTGGCCCTGGGCGACTTTCGCATATGGACTGATGTGATTGCCCGCCACGACGTCGATCGATCCGTCGTACAGGGCGGCCTCGGCCACCGTCGAGCTGGCGCAGAACTCGAGGCTCGCGAGGCGCATGTTGAGACGAGCGAGGATGCCCGCCTTGTCGGCAAGCTCCCAGATCGTCGAGTGGCCGGCGCGGAACTGCGCGCGCAGCTCGATGGGCGCGTAATCAGCCATCGTGACCTCCTTCAGTCGACGGGGGGCGCGTGGCCCGAGGCAGTATAGCCCGGTCCGGCGGTGAGATATGATGAGCGTCGGGTTTACGAAGTCCAAGGAGTGCGACGTGACAGGAACAGTATTCAATGGGCTGCAGGAGTACGTCGACGCCGCGATGGAGGTCGACGAGTACCGTGTCATCGAGGGCGCCGACTGGGACGGCGAGATTGGGGCGCTCATCGAGGTCGTCGCCGAGACGATCGATCGGCCGCCGATGCTGATCTTCGATCGCATCAAGGGGTATCCGGCCGGCTATCGGCTCGTCGCGCTGCACAGCGCATCGGCGAAACGGATGGCTCTCGCTCTCGGCCTCCCGACCGACAAGTCGCGCGACGAGCTGAACCAGCTCGGGCGCCAGAAGCTGCGGTCGGTGAAGCCGATTCCGCCGGTTCAGGTCGCGACGGGACCGGTGATGGAGAACGCCATCACCGGCGACGACGTCGACATCTTCAAGTTTCCCGTGCCGCGCTACCATGCGATGGACGGCGGCCGTTATGTGGGGACGGGTGATTCGCTGGTGAACCGCGACCCCGAGTCCGGCTACGTCAATGTCGGGACGTATCGAATGCAGGCCCACGACCGGAACCTGTTGGGCCTCTGGATGAGCCCCGGTCAGCAGGGCCGCCTCATCTGTCAGCGCTACTGGGACCGGGGCGAGGCGTGCCCGGTCGTCGCGACCTTTGGCGCCGACCCGCTGTACTTCATGGGCGCCCACAGCCGCCAGCCGTGGGGCTCGTCGGAGCTGGACTACATCGGCGGCCTGCGCGGCAGCCCTATCGAGGTGATCCCCGGCCCCCTGACCGGCCTTCCGATCCCAGCGCACGCCGAGATCGCCATCGAGGGCGAGGTGCCGCCGCCGGCCATCGAAGCGCGCGACGAGGGCCCCTTTGGCGAATGGCCGGGCTATTACTCGGGCGGCAGCCTCGGCACGGGCGAGCCGCAGCCGGTCATCCGCATCAAGGCGATCTACCACCGGACCAATCCGATGATCCTGAGCCAGGCGCCGCTGTGGCCCGGTGCCCGGGTCATGGGGCTCGACTTCGGCGACGGGCGCGGCGGTATCCGCGACCTGCAGGCGGCCGGGATTTCCGACGTCGTGGCCGTGGGGCACCACATGGGGTACATCCGGGCCATCAGCATTCGGCAGCGGTATCCGGGCCACGCGGCGCAGGCGGCCCACGCGGCCGTGGCCTCCACCCGCAACGGACGCTGGATCGTGATCGTCGACGAGGACATCGACCCCACCGACTTCAAAGAGGTGATGTGGGCGATGACGACGCGCTGCGAGCCGGCCACGGACATCGAGATCGTGCGGGGAACGTGGAGCACGCCGCTGGACCCGCTCGTCTCCTCGGACCCGCAGCGGCGCGAGTCCGGCGACCACACCAATAGCCTCGCCATCTTCTACGCCTGCCGCCCCTTCCACCGGAAGGACGCCTTCCCGAAGGTGAGCCGCGCGCCGCGGGAGCTCCGTCAGCAGGTGATGGAGAAATACCGACCGATGTTCGCGTTCCCGTCGTAGCCGGTGGGCGCCCTCCACCAAGTCCGGCGAGTCCCGGCGATGGCATGGCTCTGCGTGGCTCTTGCCATGCTCCTCGCCTCGTGCGCGCAGCCTCCCTCGACTCCGTCGTCCGCGCCTGCGCAAGCCGGCGGGGGCGCGACCGCCGATCGGACCCTGGTGGTCGCGGGAGGGCGCACGCCGGAGAGCCTGGCCAGCAAGCCGCTACGAAACACCGGCGGCGCGGGGACCCCGCGCACCGCGATGCGCGCCATGAACGCCGGGCTGGTGCTCCACGACGAGCGGGAGCTGCCCCACCCGTACCTCGCGGAGGCGCTGCCGGAGCTTGACACGGACTCGTGGATCGTGAGCGCGGATGGCACGATGACGACCACGTATCGGCTCCACGACGGCCTCACGTGGCACGATGGCAGCCCCCTCACAGCTGGCGATTTCGTCTTCGCCTGGCGCGTATACGCGACGCCGGAGCTGGGGCTTTCGGCGTCCGTTCCCCTCAAGTACCTGGCGGAGGTGACGGCTCCGGACGACCGCACCGTCGTCTTCTCCTGGCGGCAGCCCTTCGCCGGCGCGGGCGACCTCCAGGCCATCGACCTCCCGCCGCTGCCGGAGCACCTGCTCGCGCAGCCCTTTGCGCAGCGCGATCCGGAGGGATTCGTGGGACTACCCTTCTGGGTCGCCGAGTACGTCGGCGCCGGCCCCTACCGGCTCTCGCGGTTCGAGCCTGGCGCCTTCATGGAGGCCGAGGCGTTCGCCGGTCACGTCTCGGGCGTGGCCAGGATTCGGCGCCTGCGGCTCCTCTTCATGGACGACGCCAACGCCGTCGTGGCCGCGGTTCTCTCGGGGAATGCCCACATCGCCACCGCGGACACCATCGACGCGGAGCAAGCCAAGGTCCTGGAGCAGCAGTGGGCTGACAACCGCGGCGGCGTCGTGCTGCGAAGCCCGGTCGGCGTGCGGATCGCGACGCCGCAGCTCCGACCCGAGTACGCCACGCCCCCCGCGCTCCTCGATCCGCGCGTTCGGAAGGCGCTCGCGCACGCCATCGACCGGCAAGCCCTCGCCGACACCCTGACCCAGGGCAAGGGCACGATGGCCGACACGCTGGTGCTGCCGCAGGTCGAGTACTTTGCCGACGTGCAGCGCGCCATCACCACGTATCCGTACGACGTCGCCCGTTCCGTGCAGATCCTCCACGAGGCGGGGTGGGTCCGCGGGAGCGACGGCGTGCTGGCCGACGCGTCGCAGAATCGATTCGCCGTGGAGGTGGAGGTGGCGGCCGGCGCGCGGAACGACATCGAGGTCGAGATCATGGCGGACAGCCTCCGCCAGGCGGGCGTCGACCCATCGGTTCGGGTGATCCCGCGAGCGCAGATCACCGACCGCCAGATGCGCTCGATGCTGCCCGGCATCCTGAACGTCAGCCACCAACGCGCGTTCGTGCCCCCGGTCGACCGGCTCCGCAGCTCGGAGATCCCGACCGCTGAGAGCCGGTGGCAGGGCAACAACCAGGGCGGCTGGTCCAATCCCGACTTCGACCGCCTCGTCACCGCATACGAGACCACGCTGGACCGCGCCGGGCGGAACGCGCAGGTGGTGGCGATGATGAAGCTGGTGAGTGAGGAGGAGCCGGTCATTCCCCTCTACTACAATCTGTCGTTCTTCGCCCACGTCTCCAGCCTTCAAGGCCCGATGGTCAGCGTGTCCGACGACGTGGCCAACTGGAACCTGCCCGACTGGAGCTGGCGCGACTAGCGCCACGTACACAGACCGAGACAGCGCATCGGAGGAAGCGATGGCGATCCCACGAGACCGACTCCTCCCGCTGCTGGAGAGCATGCTGCTGATGCGGCGGGCGGACGAGAAGTGCTGCGATCTGGGTCCGAGCCAGGTCTACGGCAACTACCACGTCTACATCGGCCAGGAGGCGACCGGCGCCTGCGTGATCTCGATGCTGGAGCCCGAGGACGTGATCTTCACGACGCACCGGTGCCACGGCCACTGCCTGGCGCGGGGCATCCCGCTGGAGCAGGTCATGGGAGAGCTGCTGGTGAAGGAGACGGGCGCCAGCAAGGGCAAGGGCGGGACGCAGCACATCATGTCCCGAGAGTGGCGCACCGTGGCCACGTCCATCGTCGGCGGGAGCACGATCATGGCGACGGGCGCGGCGCTGGCGGCCAAGGTGCGCGGCGAGGGCTGGATCGCGGTGGCCTTTCTCGGCGACCGGTCCCTGTCGGAGGGCGTCGTGCCCGAGGTGTTCAATCTGGCCGGGCTGTGGGACCTGCCCGTGCTGTACGTCTGCGAGAACAACAACGCCGTCCCGTACGATCCGCCGCGCCGATCGAACCTGAACTTTTCAGAGCTGACGGACCTGCCGCGGACGTACGGCGTGGAGGGCGCCGCGGTGGACGCCACCGATCCCGCCGCCGTGTATCCGGTGGCCGAAGAGCTGATCGGGCGGGTGCGGCGGGACCGGAAGCCAGCGTTCCTGGAGGCGCGCACGCCAGCCTGGCCCGGCCGGTCGGGAGGCGAGAACCCGACCCTCGAGGTGACCGGCGCGACCGATCTCTCCCTCGCGTGGGCGCCGCCGGCCAGCGATCCGCTGGAGGTCTGGCACCGCGCGGACCCTGTCCTCCGCATGGTGGAGCAGGTGCTGGCCGCCGGCGTCGCGACCAAGGAGGAGGTCCTCGAGATGGACCGGAAGATCCAGGGCGACGTCGAGCGGGCGACGAAGGCGGCGCAGGCCGCGGCCTTCCCCGTTCCCCAGAACGCGTTCGCCGACATCCTTGCGGGAGGGGACCTATGGCCCAAATGAGCTTCCTCGAGGCCCGGAACCGCGCCATCGCCGACGCGATGAGCGCGGATCCCACGACGATTCTGATCGGCGGCTTCGGCGGGCCCGGCGCGCCGGAGGGCGGCTTCGGAAAGGCGTTCGGCGAGGCGCGCGTGCGGTCGGTGCCCATCTCCGAAGAGGGGTTCGCCGGCGCCGCGGTGGGCGCCGCGCTCTTCGGCCTCCGACCGATCGTTACCTTCTCCAACGCCAGCTTCATGTTCGACGCCTGGGAGCCGGTGCTCAACGAAGCCGCGCTGCTGCGCTACATGTCCGGCGGCCAGTTCGCCGCGCCCATCGTGTTCCACATGCTCATCGGGCTTCGGGCGGGCTGGGCGGCGCAGCATTCGCAGACGTCGCAGGCGATGCTCTGCAACGCGCCGGGCCTCGTGGTGGTCGCGCCCGGCACGCCGGCCGCCGCCTACGAGCTGATGCGCACGGCCATCGCCAGCGACGATCCGGTCGTGTACGTCGACACGCCGCTGCTCCACCGAGAGATCGGCGAGGTGGACGGCGCCTCCACGCCGAGGCCGGTCCGGGCGCGGGTGCTGCGCGCGGGGAACGACGTGACCGTCGTGGCCGTCTCGGGCATGGTGCCCCGGGCGCTCGCGGTCGCCGAGCGGCTGGCGCGCGACGGCATCGGGGTCGAGGTGATCGATCCGCAGGTCCTCTCGCCGCTCGACCGCGGCGGGATTCTGGAGAGCGTAGCGCGAACGGGGCGGCTGGTCGCCGTCGACGAGGGACAGCTGAGCTGCGGGGTCGCGTCCGAGATCGTGTCATCCGTCTCGGAGCACGGGTTCGACCTGCTGAAGTCCGCGCCGCGCCGCGTGGCCATCCCCGACGTGCCCGTGCCGCCGAATCCGACGCAGATCGAGCAGGTGACGCCGAACGAGTCGCGCATCGAGGCCGCGGTTCGCGCCGCGCTGGACTGAGCCGGCCGATCGCCGCAACTCGCTCGCGACACGCATGCGCGGGGCGTACAGCGCGTCAGCCAAACGCTGAGCGGCCGGAGCTGCGGTGCGCAACGACGATCACCAGCAGAAGGTCGAGTACTGGGCCGGCATCTCCGTCCGGGCTCCGCCGGGTAGCCGAACGAGTCGACCGACCATCGCTACGCGGGAACCTCTATCGTAATTGCCTGCGCATGCTCCAGCTCCTCGGGGATCTGCTCGCCGGCGGCGCGCAGGCTCTCTAGATAGCCAGCGATCGCCTCCGAGGCACGGTCGATGCACTCGGCTACCGATCGTCCCTGGGTGACACAGCCCGGCAACGCGGGGACAACGACCGTGTAGCCTCCCTCCTCCTCGTCGGGCTCCAGGATGATCGTGTACTTACGCATCTCGCACTGCTCCGGTCAAAGGAGTCGCCGGAATTCTTGTACCGAGAGCCCGGCCTGCTCCAGAATGGATGCCAATGTCTTCGGCTTGATCGTCTCCCCCTGGTGCACCGGGACGGTCACCAGCCCGTGCCGCTCAGGGTGTCGGAGGTAGACATGCGCTCCCCGCTGATGGTCCCGGTACCACCCCGCCCGGCCTAACGCCCGAACCACCGCTGCTCCTGTGGGCCGCGGCGCGCGACCAGTCACGAATTCTCGCGCACCATGCCGATGAGCGTCACGCTTCCTCCGCCAGGGCCCGCAGGGTTTCGCCCCGAATCTGGTATTCAACCACGCGTTCGAGGGGCTGGACTCGTTTCCCAACCGGGTCCTGAACGACGAGCAGCTTGGGGTTCGAAAGAGCTTGGTCAACCATGTAGATGAAGAACTCCCCCCGCATGCGATTCGCCGTCTGCCACTCCGTGTAGTAGAGGATCACGTCTCCGGTTGATGCGTGCCCCTTGACTTCGATGTATCGCACCTCTCCATCCGCACCTTCGCTACGGATGTCGTAGCCGACTCCGGTCTTGGATACATCCTTCGGATTGCGGCCGGCCCGGGTCTCGTAGTCCATGACCACCCGCATCGCGGCACGCTCTACTGCGGTGCTGTCGCCGCCCATTCCGGCTTCAACCGCGTGAGGAACCGGCCCGGGAACCACGGCGGCGACTCCCACCGGGTGGGCTGTCTCGATGGCTGTGACCTTGCGCCGTTCGAGCGCCGCTCTCCGCAAGCGAAGCTCAGAGGTGAGGGCGTCGATCCGTTCGTTGGTCGTGCGGATGGCGATCGCCATCTCCTTGCCCTTCGCCTGGTCCTCATGCTGGCGCTCGAGCTGCGCCTGCAGGTCCGCAAGGCTATCCTGCGCTGATTGCTGAAGCGCGCGCTCGACGATGTCGACTTGCCGCTGCTGCTCGGCCGTCACTTCGGCGAGGTACTCCGCGGCGTAGGCGGCGCTGGCAGCGGCGATCGCAGCATCCGCATTCGCACTGGCGCGGAGCGCCTGGGGGATGGAGGGCGCGACGTCGGCCGGAGGCAGGTCCAAGAGGACACCGGGCGAAACCGGTACGAACTCACCTCCTCGCTGACGCAAGGCGACCAGACGACGGTGCACGCGCTGACCCTCGCCATTGACGACGGCGGCTTCCAACAACCAGAGCAGATATGGCTCTCGGGCGTCCCGATCAACAAAGACCGTTCCCCGCGCCAGCGCGGAACGCCCCTCCGTCAAGATCCGTTCGGTCACCGCGTCGAACAAGGGGTGATCGGGCGCGACGAATTCGGCCGGAGGGTCCTTCCGCAGCCGCTCCTTCCGCAAGGTGATAAGGCGCTGTTCCGACCCGAACTCGCCCGTGTTGTAGGCCGCCACTGTGCGGCGAATGTCGGCCGGAACAGAATCGAGGCGCCAGTCACGGTCGCTCCCGGCCGTCAGTCGCCCCCCGACGTGCTTGAAGGCGTCCACGAAGAATCGCTCGACATATTCCGGGGTCAGTCGACGCTCCTTGGATTCGCGCAGCTCGCCATTGATGAAGGCGAGATCGATGTTGGCCGTCGCCAGCGCCTCGCCAAGCGCCTCGCGCGCAGCGGCGAAGGAGGACTCGCTTTCGACGAAGTCGAGATCCGCCAGGATGGCTTCGAGCGAGCGGCGGTTCAGGATCGCGTCCCGGATGAGCGTATCGAGGCGGACCTGCCCGCTATCCAGCACGCCCGAGATGACGTCGTATATCTGATCGTGGCCCAGCGCCTCACGCATCCGCTGAAGCTTGTTCATGAGACGAATCAGGACCGCGCCCTCTCGGGTGGACTCCGCGACAAGGTTCACGACCTCAACCTCGTACTCCTGCCCGTAGCGGTGAATGCGACCCATGCGCTGCTCGAGGCGATTCGGGTTCCAGGGCAGGTCCCAGTTGACCATGACCCGACAGAACTGCAGGTTGATGCCCTCACCCGCTGCGTCCGTTGCAACCATGAACTGTGTCGGTCCACGAAACTCCTTCTCTGCCGCGATGCGGTCCTGGAGCTTCATCCCGCCATGAATGGTACAGACGCCGTACCCCCACTCCCGGAGCTTCTGCGTGAGGTACGTGAGCGTGTCCCGGTGCTCGGTGAAGACGAGAATCTTCTCGTTTTGGCCTGCTACCAGCTCGTTCTGAAGAACCCGCTGAAACTCCCGCAGTTTCATTTCGGGTCCCCTGTTCATCGCCGCGTGGGCCCGTTCGATAAGGTCGTCGAGCTCACGGATCTCGGCTGCCAACTCCTCCGGCGTGCGGGCGTTGGACGCAGCCGAGAGGGCATCCTCCTGCTCCTCCGTCAGCTCGGCTTCGTCGTCGTCCTCTTCGACGACCTGATATGGCGCCGGCGACTCCCGCAACGTGCGACCGCCGCTCGATCGCGCCCGGTCCAGCTCGTCCGACAGTCGATTGCGACGACGCTCAAGGCTGCGAGCGATCGCGAACAGCGAAGACGCGAGGCGCCGCTGAAGGATGGTGAGGGCGAGGCCGACGTTCCGGTTTCTGGTGGACTCTGCGCGGGCGAGGCCAGTGGCCACATAGCTCGTGACCGCCTCGTAGAGCTGCTGCTCATGAGCTTCAAGGGGATAGGCGACTGTGTCAACGTGCCGGGGGAGGAAGATCGGACGCCCGTCGAAGTGCCGCATGGACTCCTTCATGCGGCGCAAGAAGTAGGGGGAGCGGTCGCCGTCCAATGCCCGCCGCAGGCCGGCTCGGGAGGCAAAAACCTTGTCGTCCAGCAGGGACATGAGGAGGCGAAAATTCTCGTCGTCGCCTTTGTGCGGCGTGGCGGTCATCAAGAGCAGGTGTTTGGTGCGCGACGCCAGCTTCTCGGCCAGCTGATAACGCTGGGTCTTCTCGATCTTCCCAGCTGACCCGTACCGGTATGCCGAGAGCTTATGCGCTTCGTCAAAGATGACGAGGTCCCAGGTGGCTTGCTCGAGACCGGGGAGGATGTGGTCCTGAAGGGCCAGGTCCATCGACGCGGCGACCCGATCGTTCTCCAGCCAGGCATTGGCTCCAAAGGCCCCGCTGATGGCCTCGCCAGTGAGGAGCACAAATCGCTCCCGGAAGCGTTCCCACATCTCGCGCCGCCACTGGTCCGTCAGGGCCTTTGGACAGAGGACCAGGACGCGCCGAACTTCTTGCCGCTGGATCAGCTCGCGCATTAGCAGCCCGGCCATGACGGTCTTGCCGGCGCCGGGGTCGTCGGCCAGGAGAAAGCGAATTCGCGGTAGCGGGAGCAGATGCTTGTAGACCGCGTCTAGCTGGTGGGGGAGCGGGTCGACCTGGGACACGGAGACGGCGAACTGGGGGTCGAAGGAATGGGCGAGGTGAATCCGCATCGCTTCGGTCGCCAGCCGGAACAGTCTCGGACTCGAGTCGAACGTGAAGGTGCCGCCGAGCTCCTCTCGCACCAGTGACTCGAATTGCTCGGCGGTCAGCGTCCGGTCGTAGTACTGGTTGTCGGTGACCCCCACCGCCTCGATACGGATGGAGGACCCGCTCGTCGACGCGCGGAGAACCCTCACGGGGCCGGTCCAGAATGGCCCGGTCAGTACGGTGTCAGGTTGCGGCAATGGGATGCTGCCGATGGTCAACGATCAGATCTCCGTCCGGAGGGACCGGCGAGCTCCGGCGCTCTGAGCTCAATTCTGTAACTTGACGGTTCGCGTCTGCGGAGGCTCACGGCGAGCAGGACGGCCCGCGTTTTGGGGCCGAGGGCATGCCCGGACTGTTGGAGAGCCTCGGCGGCTTGATCTGGTTCTTGGTGGGTTGCCGGACGCGCAATTCCATGCAACACGATCGAACGCCCACCAGATCATAATCTCGTAGGCGTACACGTTCAGTCCCCCAGGATCGCCAAGACCCTATCGTGCCTGCCCACCCAGTGCTCCGCCACCTGTCGGCGAAAGTGTACGCGGACGAATTGGGCCGCGGGGTCAAAAGGCGACCGCTGCCGCCAGGGCGATGATCGCGAGCAATTAGCAGATCCGCGGAAGCTGATCGCCGGCGGGCATGTCGACGACGCGGGTGCCGCCGACGCACGTCCGCAGGTACACGACGCCGGGCAGGTCCGCGCGCACCTCCCCGATGATGGCCGCGCGCGCGCCGAGGGGGTGGGCGCGCATCGCCGCGAGGACCGCGTCGGCGGCACTCGGCGGCACAACGGCGATCAGCTTGCCCTCGTTCGCCACGTAGAGGGGGTCCAGGCCGAGGATCTCGCAGAGCCCCTCGACCTCGGGCTGGAGCGGCAGCGCCTCCTCATCCAGCTCGATGGAGACCCGCGAGGCTTGCGCGATCTCATTCAGCGTGCTGGCTAATCCGCCGCGCGTCGGGTCTCGCAGGACGTGCACCTCGCGCGACGCTGTCAGCATCGCCTGCACGAGGCCGTGGAGGGCGGCGGTGTCGCTCGCGAGATCGACGTCGAAGCTCAGTCCCTCGCGGCATGCCATGATGGCCATGCCGTGCTGGGCGATGGATCCGGAGACGAGCACCCGGTCGCCCGGGCGCGCGCCCCCCACCGAGACCTCGACGCCCGGCGCCACGAGCCCCACCCCGGTCGTGTTCACGTAGATCCCGTCGCCGTGGCCGCGCTCGACGACCTTCGTGTCGCCCGTGACGATCTGGGCGCCCGCCGCGGAGGCCGCCCGCTGCATGGACGCGACGACACGCTCGAGGTGGGCGACAGGGAAGCCCTCCTCGATGATGAAGGCCGCCGATAAGTAGAGGGGCATAGCCCCGCCCATCGCCAGGTCGTTGATGGTGCCGTTCACGGCGAGGTCGCCGATGTCGCCGCCGGGGAAGAAGATGGGCGAGACGACGAACGAGTCGGTCGTGAGGGCGAGGCGGCCGGCCTCCACGGGGAAGATCGCCTGATCCTCCATCGCTTCGAGGATCGGATTGCGGAACGCGGGCAGCATGACCCGACGAATCAGGTCGTTGGTGAGCTTCCCGCCGCTCCCGTGGCCGAGCGTCACAATGCCCGGCTCGACGATCGGCGCCGGACACGCGAGCTGCGGGACGTCCCAGTCTTCTCGTGGGCTCTTCACGAATCTGACCTTCGAAGACGTGTCCCGCTCCCATCGCAATGGGAGCGGGTGGGTGGGGGCCCTTCCCTTGGTGCCGCCCCAACCAACGCACCTGAGGGCGGGGCGTCATCCCACGGGGGCGGGCCGTCGCGCTCCAATCTGGAGCCTCCCGTAAGTGAAGTAGGCGGCGCACGCCCCCTCGGGCGAGACCATACAGGCCCCAATCGGCGTCTGGGGAGTGCACACCGTGCCGATGATCCGACAGTCCCACGGCTTCTTCGCGCCCCGCACGATGTCCTCGCACTCGCACGCCTTCGGGTCGGCCACCTCGCTCGCCACCTCGAGGTCGGGATAGAGCGCCTCGGCATCCCAGGCGGCGTAACGCTCGCGGACGCGTAGGCCGCTCGCCGGCACGGTCCCCATGCCCCGCCACCGCGCGTGGCACGGCTCGAAGACGCGGCCGATCGCGCGCAACGCCGTCGGGTTCCCCGCTCGCTTCACGACGCGCGTGTACTGAATCTCGACCTCCGAGCGGTCCTCCCGAAGCTGCCGGAGGAGCATCCAGATCGATTGCAGCACGTCGAGCGGCTCGAATCCGGACACGACGAAGGGCTTGCCGTACCGCTGCGCGACGAAGTCGTACGGGCGTGTGCCGATCACGGTGCTCACGTGGCCCGGCCCGATGAAGCCGTCGATGTGGACGTCTCGGGAGTCGAGGATCGCCTTCAGCATCGGCGGCAGCAGCACGTGGTTAGAGAGGATCGCGAAGTTCCGCAGGCCGCTCTCCTCGGCCTTCAGGACCGCCATCGCCGCGGAGGGCGCCGTCGTCTCGAACCCGACGGCGAAGAAGATCACGCGCCGCTCCGGATTGGCCGCGGCGAGCTGGAGCGCGTCCAGGGGCGAGTAGACCATCCGCACGTCGGCGCCGCGGCCCTTCTCCCGCATCAGGCTGGAGTCCGATCCCGGGACGCGCAGCATGTCGCCGTACGTGGCGAGGACCACGCCGGGCTGGCGCGCCAGGAGGATCGCCCGGTCGACCTTGTCGCGCGGCGTCACGCACACGGGGCACCCGGGCCCGTGCAGCAGGTCGATGGAGGGCGGCAGCAGGTCGGGCAGGCCGAACTTGAAGATGGCGTGGGTATGGCCGCCGCACACCTCCATGAGCTTGACGGGCTCCGTCGCCAGCTTCGCGATCTCCTCCGCGAGCCGCTTCGCCACGTCGCGGCGGCGGTACTCGGCCACGTGTTTCACGGGCGATCCTCCGCCGGAGCCTCCGAGGGATCGGTCTCGGCGCGCGCGATCTCGTCGAGGAGCGCGAGGGTGGCGAGGGCTTCGTCCTCGTCGATCTTCTGCAGCGCGAACCCGACGTGGAGGAGCACGTAGTCGCCAGCCCGGACGTCCTCGACCAGGTCGATGGAGATCCGCTTGCTGGTCCCCCCGACCTCCACGGTCGCCCAGCTCGCGTCGTGCACCGCGGTGACGCGCGCGGGAACCGAGAGGCACATGTGGACCGCCTCCTTAGCCCTTGAAGAGGAACGGGTACAGCTCGGCGAGGTCTGGGTCGACGGCCTCGCCATGCTGGGCGTGCGCGCCGTCGCTGCGCCGACCCGGACTCGGCGAGGCCTCTGCCGACTCAACCGGGGCCGGAACCGGCCCGCTCGATCCCCCCGGAGTACCCGCTTCGACCGCGCGCGCGCCGCGCCACGTTCCCGAAAGAGATGGGTCGAAGTGCAGCAGGGTGTGCACCATGTCCCAGAGGATGTGGTACAGGGTCAGGTGGCACTCCTGGATGCGCAGCACGTTGTGGGATGGGACCGCAAAGGCGAAGTTGGCGATCTCGGCGCACCGCCCGCCCCCCTTTCCCGTCAGCGCCACGGTGAGGAGCCCGCGCTCCCGCCCCGCCTCGAACGCCCGCACGACGTTCGGCGAGTCGCCGCTCGTGGAGAGCCCGATCAGCACGTCGCGTGGGTCCGCCAGGACCGCCACCTGCCGCGAGAAGATCTCCGCGAAGTCGAAGTCGTTGGCGAGGGACGTGACGAGGGCCGAGTCCGCGGCGAGGCTGATGGCTGGAAAGGGTGGCCGCTCCTTGACGACCGGGTTCGCGAACTCGACGGCGATGTGCTGGGCGTCGGTGGCGCTGCCCCCGTTGCCGAAGGCCAGGACCTTCCCGCCGCTGGCGAGCCGCTCGGTCATGGCGCGGGCGCACCGGGCCACGTCGGGGGCGCAGTCGGTGAAGAACTTCTGCTTGACGAACGCGCTCTCGCTCGCCCACTCGCGCACGAGGTCGGACAGATCATCCACGGGTGGCTCCCCCTCCTTCGTTGCGCGCGTAGGCCACGACCGCCTGTCCAAAGGATAACCCGCCGTCGTTGGTCGGGAGCCGTCGCGGGAAGTATGGCTCCAGGCCCGCCGCGCGGAGGCCCGCGACGATCTCGCCCAGCAGGATGTGGTTCTGGAAGACGCCGCCGCCCAGGGCGACTTGCTTCAGCCCCGTCTCGCGGCCAATACGCCTGCAGACCTCGACGGTTATGGCGGCGACCGTTCGATGGAAGCGCATGGCGATCGTCGCCGTCGGCACGCCCGCGGCGCGCTCACGGTTGACAGCCCAGATCGTCGGGCTCGGGTCGATGATCCAGCAGTCGCCGTCGTCTTCGATTTCGAAGGGATAGCGCCCTTCCGCCGATGGGTCCGCCCGGGCCTGCAGCTCCATCGCGGCCTGGCCCTCGTACTGCGCCACGCCGCGGATGCCCAGAATCGCGGCGACGGCGTCGAAGAGCCTGCCACAGCTCGACGTGCGCGGCGCGTTCAGTCCGCGCTCGACCTGCGCGGCCACCGCCGCCACCTCGCGTTCGGGGAGCGCCGCGACGAAGGGTGCGAAGGCGTCGAGGGTCGACGGGAACCAGGCGTGGAGATAGCCGAGCGCCATGCGATACGGCCGACGGACCGCGGCCTCGCCGCCAGGCATCGGCGCCTCGCGGAAGTGCGCCCGACGGGTGAAGTCCCGCCAGTCGGCGACCAGCACCTCACCGCCCCACAGCGCGCCGTCCGCCCCGTACCCCAGCCCGTCGTAGGCGACGCCGATGGACGGGTCCGCGATTCCGTGCTCGGCCAGGCAGCTCACCACGTGGGCGTGGTGGTGCTGGACGGCGACGCGCTCCTCACAGTCCCGCTCGAGGGCCAGCTTCGTCGAGAGGTATCCGGGGTGCAGGTCGTGGGCCACGACGGCCGGACGGATCGCGAAGAGCTCCTCGTAGAGGCGCAGCAGCGCGGTGTAGTGTCGAAGCGTCTCGACGCTCTCCAGATCGCCCACGTGCTGGCTGACGAAGGCGTGGCGGTCCTTCACGAGGCAGAACGTGCTCTTGAGGTGCGCGCCGAATGCGAGGATCGGTCGGCGCGCCTGGAAGGACAGCGCCAGCGGGGCCGGCGCGTCACCGCGGGCCCGCCGTGTCACCATCTCCGCTCCCGCGACGACCCGAACAACGGAGTCGTCGTAGCGGCTCGCGATCGGTCGGTCGTGGAGGAGGAACGCATCGGCGATCTCCCCCAGGCGGGCCCGCGCCTCGTCGTTCTCCGCCGCGATGGGCTCCTCGGAGAGGTTTCCGCTGGTCATCACCAGCGGCCCGCCGAACTCGCGCAGGAGCAACTCGTGGAGGGGCGTCGACGGCAGCATCGCCCCGACCTCGATCAGCCCCGGCGCGACGGAGCGGGCGAGGTGGCGGCCCCCCGGCAGCAACACCACCGGTCGGCGCGGGCTCGCGAGCGACTCGGCGGCAGCGTCATCGACGGCGCAGGCCTGGCGCGCCGACTCAAGGGTCGGGAACATCACCGCGAAGGGTTTGGCGCCGCGCCGCTTGCGCTCGCGCAGGCGACTCACCGCGGCTTCGTTCCGCGCGTCGCACGCCAGGTGGAAGCCCCCCAGCCCCTTCACGGCGACGATCTTGCCCCCTCGAAGAAGCGTCCCCGCCTCCGCGATCGGGTCGCCGGGGGCGCACGCGCCCGCCACCTCCAGCCGGAGCTGGGGACCGCACGTCGGACACGCGTTGGGCTGGGCATGGAACCGCCGGCTCGTCGGGTCGTGGTACTCCTCGGCGCACCGCGCGCACATGGCAAAGGCGCGCATCGTGGTCGCGGGCCGGTCATAGGGGAGCGCCTCGATGATGGTGAAGCGCGGCCCGCAGCTCGTGCAGTTGATGAAGGGATAGCGGTAGCGTCGGTCGGCCGGATCGAACAGCTCGCGCAGGCAGTCCGCACAGGGGGCCGTGTCGGGGGGCACTGGGAGCGCTTCGCCGGCGACCGCCAGGCTCTCGTGGATCTCGAACGCGCATCCGCCGGCGAGGGGGATCGCGACTGCCCGCAGCTCCTCGACGCGTGCGAGGGGTGGCGCGTGCGCCCGGAGGCCTTCGCGGAACGTCGCGATGGCGGCTGGCGACCCCTCCACCTCGATCTCGACCCCGCCCGAGCGATTGCGGACCCAGCCAGCGAGCCCGTGGTCCGTGGCGAGCCGGTACACGAAGGGGCGGAAGCCGACTCCCTGCACGGTGCCGCGCACGTCGATGCGCTGCCGAATCGGCTGTTCGGTCAGCTCCTCGGCCCCCGCTGCCATTGGTCGACCTCGCTGGCCCTCGGGCATCACGCCCTCTCGCGGCTCCGAGCCTCGCCCGGGCCCTCTCGTATCCTACATCGTCCCTCGCGATATCGATTGCCTTATGGCTGGCCCTCAAAAATCCTATTGGTATTTCACCGCTGCCAGTGGCTAGGATTCGCACGCACATGGAGGGAGAGGGGTTGGCCATGGTTCGATGCTTCAACGGTTCCTACGCGGCCCATCGGGCGGTGGGGGTATGTCTTTTTGGCCTTCTCCTCGCGGGGTCGGCGTGCGCCGGTGCCCCCGATCCGGAGGTCTCAGTCGTGATGACGGACTACGGCTTTGAGCCCAGCCGGTTCAACGTCGACCGGGGGAAGAAGACGGTGCTCGTGCTGCAAAACAAGGGCGCCGAAGAGCACAACCTGGTTCTGAAGCAGCAGAACGCCGCGTCGCCAAAGGTGGCGCCCGGGCAGACGGTGAGGTTCGAGGTAACGCTGCCCCCGGGCACCTTCCCGATCATCTGCAACATCCCCGGCCACGAGGAGGCCGGCATGGTGGGGCAGATCGTCTCCGCCCGCGGCCGATAGCGGACTACCGCTCGTCTCCGTAGATCCAGACCGATCGAGCGGCGCCCTGATCGTCGACGAAGCCGATGATGCGCGCACCGGGCGCGAGATCGTCGATGGTTCCGATCGTCTGGATCTCGATGCGCGTCAGCGGGCTGACCGCCACCAGCCCGCTCTCGCCGGCGAAGCTGATCGACATCATTCCCCCGCTCACCGCGTCGAGGATGGCATCGTCGATGACGGCGTTGGTCATCAGGTCCGATGGATTGCAGCCGGGCTCGCAGAAGCGGGTCTCGGTCATCTCGCGCTGACTCTCCGGCGACGGCGCCGACGCAGGGTTGACGTCGATCAAGGACGCCGTCAGCGTCCCACTGGCGTCGCGGCTCGCGGAGATCGATACGTGGACGCCCGGCACCAGGTCCGCGATCTCGCCGGCGGTGATGCGGGTGAACCGCGTCGCCTCCGTAAGAGCGAAAGTCGAGGAATCGGCGAGGTGGACGGTGTTGTCGTCGATGCGCTCCACGGTCCCGAGAATCTGGGCTCCTGGCGGCTGCGCCAGGACTGAAAGCTGCGTCGCGATGCCAATCACGGCGGCGCTGAATACAGCGGCTGACCCTCGGGCGAATCCGCGCATCCTGTCCAACCTCCCACGTGTCGACGAGTCTACGTCTCCCAGGTGCCCCCGGATCTCGACTGGTGGATCCCTCGGTGTGCTCATGCCCCGCACGGCGACTGAGACCGCACGGAGTCGGGCGCGAGCGTGACGTAGTCGTCGCCACAGAGGACGGTCTGGCGTCCGAGCTGCTCGATCGTCGCCATGCCATAGGGCTGGAGGGTCATGGTCACCGGGCCGAGCGCGAGCACGGAGGGCTGGGCAGTCCCGATGACGACACCCTCTGCCGTCTGGCCCGTGACGTGGTAGAAGGCGATCGACGCCCACCCTCCGCTCGTAATCTGGCTGCCCACCATCTCATCGCAGGGCGGTGTCGGATCGTCGAAGCACCAGGTGTAGACCCGCCAGCGGACCTCGCCGTGCCCCGTGGCATCGAGACTCAGCGCGACGCCATGGCGGCTCCACCCGCGCGTGAAGGGCTCCAGCCCCGGGATGTCGGTGGCCGCGTCAGATGGGTACCAGTGCATGCGCCCCACGACCAGCTCGAACGTGCGAACCAGCGCGAGGGCGCGGTCGTTCGCGATCGCGCCGGCATCGTCGGCGTCCGCTTCGCCGCTCGCCTGCACGCTGGCGACGGATCTTCCGAGCCGGGCCAGCCGGGCATAGGTGCCGCGCCGTGCGCCGTCCGGCCATTCGTGGGCGACCAAGCGGCCCTCGCGGAAGTCGTCGAGGCCGTACTGGACCTTCTCCTCCTGCCCGCTGCCCGCGGACGCGCCCTGACTGCCGAATTTGGCCGCCCGCGCCTGGAAGAATCCGTCCGCGTCCGTCGCGCGGACGCTCGCCGCCACCTGTAGAACGATGCTGCGCCCATCGCCCGGCAGGTACAGCGCGTAGGCGGCGCTTACGTCCCAGGTCGCGTCGCTGTCCTCTTTGATCGGCTCGATCGAGTACCCAGGCAGGCTCCCCGCCATCAGATCGGTCATCGTCGCCAGCTCTGGCACGTACGCGCGCGCCTGGGGTTCCTGGGCGAAGGCCGCGCCTCCCGACTGGAGGGGTACGAGCAGCACCAAAACGCAAACGATGCGCCAGGCGCGGCTCCCGTGGGCCCGCGGGCCCGCGGGGGAGATGCTCGTCAGTGTCCATTCGTCCGACGTCCGACGCCGCACAGCGAACCTCCTCACAGCTCGACGATCGACCGGTACCGGCGCTCCCGACAGATGCACCGGCCGGCGGTCCGCGGCCGGTCGCGCGCGAGCCATTTGTCGGCCGGCTGTGAACGACACGCTGTGTGGCCGCGGTTGCGCCATCCACTCTACCATCGAAGGAGCATGGCGAAGATGATTTGGCCGATGACTAGGGGATCCGCTCATGGAGCGCGATAGTGCCCCGGGCGGGGAGCTGCGACGGCGGATTCTGGAGTTGGAGCAGCAGATCGACGAGGTCGAGCGCATCGTGGAGAGCTGGCCGCGGGCGGATGAGCCCGCCTTTGTACAAGCGCTCCGCGCGCGGGCCCGGCGCTTCCGTCGAGAGCTGGCGGAGGCCATCGAGCAGGTGGACGACGCGGCCGGCCCGCCGCCCGAACCCCCGGATCCCCCAGCGCCCCAGGAGCGCGCCGTCGAGCCTGGCCGGATGGTGTTTCGGATCCCGGGCTGGCCCGACGTCGACGTGACGCGCGAGGAATGGGACGCGATCCAGGAGATCCTTCGGACGCGCCGCTCGGGCGCGCAGCCGGAGGCGTGATCGGTCACGCGACGTCGCCTGGGAGAGGTCGTAGATCCGGGGGTCAACTGCTCGACGGGCCGCGTCGGATCGCCGCGGGCCGAGCGGGCTCATCCGAAGGGGGCGTGCCGGACGACGAGGGCTCAGCCGGTCCAGCGCCAATCCTGCACGTTCCACTCGCGGGTCGTGTCCGGTGCGCTCGTCGTGGGGCCGGCGACAGCCGACGTGACCGCGACGGCGTCCAGGTTGTAGAAGAGCGGGATGACCGGCACCACCTCCGCGACGATCTGCATCATCTGGATCATCTGCTGGTTGCGCTCGTCGCGGTCGAGGGTCGTATCGAAGGCGACGGTGAGCTGGTCGAAGGCCGGGTCGGACCACGCGCCACGGTTGAAGCCGGACCAGTGGTTCGCGGCCGTCGGGATCCCGTAGCTGTAGAGCTTCTGGAACACGGTGCGCTCGGGGAGTTGGGTCACGTTGGCGTGGAGCGCGGGGAACGACGCGCGAATCTGCACGTCGCGCGAATAGACCGCCGGCACCACGTTGGGCACCACCTCCATGCCCGTCCGTCGTAGGCCGTCCACCATGATGGCCAGCTCGCGCTCCTCCTGGCCGCCGCCGAAGGCGCGGAACTCCGGATTGAAGTGCGTGCCGCTTGCATCGGCGTACCACCCGTCGCCGCCCTTCGCGAACCCGGCCTGGCCCATGAGCTGCTCGGCGCGGCGAGGATCGTACGGATACCGGGCGATGGCGGCGAGAAGCGCGTCATAGTACGGCATTTGCGGCGACACGAGGGTCTCTGCGATCTGGCCTTCGCCGGAGAGCAAGCCATCCACGAGCGCCTGCTTGTCGAGCGAGAAGGCCAGCGCCTTCCGCACCTGCGGGTCCAGAAGCGCTGGCGTGGCGTTGAACTGCGGGCTGAACTGGACCTGAATGAACCGCGCCTCTCGCGCGCTCACGAGGACCTGGCCTCCGGTCGCGCCCCACGCCTGCTGGAGCACACGCCCCTGCTCGAAGTCGATGGAGTTGTTGGTCGCGACCTGCACGTCGCCGGACAGGAGGGCGGCCAGCGACGTGTTCGGGTCGTCGATCCAGCGCAGGTGCACGCGGCCGATTTTTGCCCGCCCACCGGCATGGTTCTCGAACGCTTCGAGATCCATGAAGGCGCCGGGCTCCCAGCGGACGAGGCGATACGGACCGAGCCCCACGTACTGGCGATTCCAGTAGGGGTGGTTGACGAAGGCGTCGCCCTTGTCGCTCTGGAATTGCGACTCGAGGATGTGGCGCGGGAGGGGCGGAAAATCGTTCATGTCGAGGGCGCCAGCGTCCGGGTAGAGCGAGCGCCAGCGGATCACGACGGTGCGCTCGTCCGGTCCGAGCACGTCCGCGATCTGATCTTCCGGAGTCGCGGAAAAGAGGACGCCAGTCTGGGGGTCTGTGTAGACCTGAAGGGCGAAGATAAAATCCTCGGGGGTCAGGGGGATGCCGTCGTGCCACGTCAGGTTCGGGCGAAGCCGATAGGTCGTCTCCATCGTCCCGTCGGAGTTCACGACCCACGAGTCCGTCCCGAGCTGGGGGAGGGCCTCGGCCAGGTACGGGTGGGGCATCCCGCGGTCGTCTTTGATCGCCTCGTAGGCGCTCACGAGCCGACGCGCCGTTCGTGTGTTGTTCTGCCCAACCTGGAGCTTGGGCGCCATCCCGACCGGCTCGAGCTTCACCGCCAGCTCGAGCGTGCGGCTGCGGGAGCCTTCGTCGGAGGTCGCGGGCGCCGACAGCGAGCCGCCCGGCGATCGTGTGCCGGCGGGCGCGCAGGAGACGATGGCAATGGCGAGCCCCACACAGACGGCAGCGGCATTCGGCCGTATCATTCAAACCTCTCCGTTCTCGGGTGCACCCACTCTATCACGTGTCCCGGTGGCGGAGTAGCGCGTGAGGAATTCATGGCGGGCGAAGGGCACAAATCGAGGGCGGCTCGGAGGAGGTTCCTGCCGGGAAGCAGTCAGAGCCGCCCTCGAAGGGACGCCTGGACCGAAGTGGAGAGCACGACGCGTGCAGGGTCGTCGTACATTCGGTCCGAGGTGTGCCGGGCGAATTCTAGCAGGTCAGAGTCGGCAGAACTACAAGATCTTGTGTCTCCTGGGAACTGTACCCCCTATATCTTGGCCGGCCAATCCGGTATGGGGGGCAAGGAGCGTGCGCGATGATCACCCCTGAGCAAAATACCCGGCTGACCGGCGTCGGACCAGGAACGCCGGGCGGCGAGCTGCTCCGTCGCTACTGGCAGCCGATCGCCGTCGAGACGGAATTGACGAAGACGTCGCCGACGCGCTTCGTTCGCCTCCTGGGCGAAGATCTGGTGCTCTTCCGAGACGGGCAGGGAAGAGTCGGGCTCCTGGCCGACCGTTGCGCGCACCGCGGCGCCTCGCTCCTGTACGGGCGCGTAGAGGACCGCGGGATCGCCTGCGCCTATCACGGGTGGCTGTACGACACAAGCGGCGCCTGCCTGGAGACGCCGGCCGAGCCGTCCGAAAGCTTGTTTCATCTGACGGTGCGCCAGCGGGCGTATCCGGTTCAGCGACACCTCGGCCTGTACTGGGCGTATCTTGGCCCGTCGCCCGCGCCGCTCCTCCCAACGTGCGGCGTGGCAGACACGTGGAGCGTGGTGGGGATCGAGGAGCAGGTGGAGATCCGGGCCAACTGGCTTCAGGTTATGGAGAACAACCTGGACGGCGCGCACTTCCCGATCCTCCACCAGGAGAAGGGCGGCGGCCGATGGCCGGGGGCGCGGCCGAATGGCACGACGCGGGGCTTCATCGACCAGTGCGGCTCGCTCGAGTACTGGGAAGAGCCGTGGGGCATCATGCGGCGGTACGCCTATCTGCACGGTGGGGCGGAGACCGACGCCCTGATCTTTCCCAACATCCGCCGCCACCACAACGACATCTCCATCAAAGTGCCCGTGGACGACGTCAACACGCGGAAGTACGTCATCTACCTAACGCCCGAAGGCGGCTCCGACCGGCCGATCGAGCACTGGATCCGGCAGATCCACGTGGAGTCGCGAAAGACGCCGGACGGGCGCTACCGAATGGACGAGATCGCGTTTCAGGACCTGGCGGTGATGGAGAGCCAGGGACGGGTGAGTGCGCGGCCCGAGTGGCGTATGGCCGCGTCCGATCGGGGCCTCGCCCTCTTCCACGAGCTGTTGCTCCGCGAGATGGCTGCCGTGGAGCGGGGGGTGGACCCGATGGGCGTCGCGCGGCGCCCGGGAGACCCAAGGGCGACGCCCGTCCTCTGGGAGCCGAAGACCCGGTTCCGCGGCAACGGCGTCAAGGTGTACCCCGTGGACGCCGTTGCCGCGCGGGCCTGATGTCGGGAAGGCGAGGGTGGTCCGGAAGGTGATCGGCACTATGCTCGCGCGAGGTCGATGACCCAGCAGACCGCGAGCCACACCAGGAACGTCGCGAGACCACTCATGACGAACACGGCGAAGAGGTGCATCGTCCTACCTCCCACGGGGGCGGATTGGCCGTCTTCTTTGCCGGCATCCCGCCCGTCGTGGAGTCATGGTATGAACGCAGAAACCCGCGAACAATAGGACATTAGTCCCGATTTGCCTCGATCACCGCGGCGATCCCTTGCCCCCCGCCGATGCAGAGCGCCGCGACGCCGTAGCCACCGCCGCGGGCGCGGAGGGCGTGCACCAACGTGACGAGAATCCGCGCGCCGCTCGCCCCGATGGGATGGCCGAGCGCCACCGCGCCGCCGTGGACGTTGACGCGCCCGGGGTCCAGATCGAGCTGGCGCATGACCGCCACCGCCTGGGCGGCAAACGCCTCGTTGATCTCGAAGAGGTCAATGTGATTCAGAGTGATACCGGCCCGGTCCACGGCGCGTCGGACGGCCGCGACGGGGCCCATCCCCATGATCATCGGGTCGATGCCGGTCGTGGCAAAAGAGAGGATGCGGGCCAACGGTCGGCGTCCTTCTGACCGCGCCTGCGACTCCGCGCTGACCACGAGCGCCGCCGCGCCGTCGGCGATCCCCGACGCGTTGCCCGCGGTCACGGTTCCGTCGGGGATGAACGCGGGCCGCAGGCCCGCGAGCGCCTCCGCAGTCGTGTCCGGCCGTGGCGGCTCGTCGCGCTCCACGCGCGCCACGGCGCCCCGCGGCCTGGGGGCGTCGATGGGGATGATCTCCTCGCCGAAGAGCCCGCTCCCTTGGGCGACGGCCGCCCGGCGCTGGCTCTCCGCGGCGAAGGCGTCTTGCTCCGCGCGCGACACGTCAAAGCGCGACGCCACCTCCTCGGCCGTCATGCCCATGTGGCAGCCGGCCACGGCGCACACGAGCCCGTCCGCGAGCATGGCGTCGACCGTCTCCCCGTGTCCCATCCGCATGCCCCAGCGTGCGGCCGGGAGCAAGTACGGCGCACGGCTCATCGACTCGGTCCCGCCGGCGACGATCATCCGCGCGAATCCGCCACGGATCGCCTCCGCCGCGTGGACGACCGCCTGCAGCCCGGAGCCGCACACGCGGTTCACCGTCTCGGCCGGGACGTCGACGGGCACCCCCGCCTGCACCGCCGCCTGGCGGGCGACGTTCATGCCCGCGCCGGCCTGGAGCACGCAGCCGAGGATCACGTCGTCGAGGTTGGCGGGTTCGACCTGCGCGCTGGAGAGCGCCGCCCGGATCGCGGCCGCGCCCAAAGCAGCCGGCGATAGCTCGCGCAGATTGCCGCCGAAGCTCCCGATGGGGGTGCGGCGGGCTGCGAGGATGACGGCCTGCTCCACTGCGCGCGCCTCCATGGTGGGGGATTGCCCCCACCCCAACCCTCCCCCGCTGCGGCAGGGGAGGGAGCTTCCCCTCTCCCCCGCTCGCGGGGGAGAGGGGAGGGTGAGGGGGCCTCGTGACCCCCACCCCAACCCTCCCCCGCTGCGGCAGGGGAGGGCGCTTTCCCTCTCCCCCGCTCGCGGGGGAGAGGGGAGGGTGAGGGGGACCTGTGACCCCCACCCCAACCCTCCCCCGCTGCGGCAGGGGAGCGCGCTTTCCCTCCCCCGCGGGCAGGGGAGGGAGCTTCCCCTCCCCCGCTGCGGCACAGGGGAGCGCGCTTCCCCTCTCCCCGCTGCGGCACAGGGGAGCGCGCTTCCCCTCTCCCCCGCGGGCGGGGGAGAGGGGATGAACGGTTGACAACGCCTCTTCGCCGATGATACATCGGGCCCGACGCTGACTCGTGGGGCGCGAGTGGACGCGGTCAGCCGGGCGCCGCGGCAGTGGCGCAGACCGTGCGAGTGAAATTCAAAGGAGCGCCTGTGCAAGTCGACCGACCCAGCCCGACGAATATCCGCTCGTCTCTCATGCTCGAAACGCTCGCGGAGATGATCCGGCCGCGGTCCTTTGCCGCATCGATCACCCGCATCGAGATGAGCCGCCCGGGCGACGAGGCGCCCGCCCACGTCGCCGTTGGAAGCGACGCCGTCGGTCTCGTGCCCCTCGTTGCCCGAGGCGAGATCGATGTCTCCACCCTCAATCCGAGCGGCATTCTGACGGCCGCGTACCTCGGGACAGGCCCCTTCCCGGAGGCCTACCCGCTGCGCGCGGTCGCCGTCATCCCGTCGCGCGACTGGATGGCGTTTGCCGTCTCGAAGTCGTGCGGCCTGCGGTCGCTGGCGGACATCAAGGCGAAGCGCTTTCCCCTCCGGGTGTCGGTGCGGGCCGATCGGACCAATGTGACGCACCTCTACATTCATGAGGTGCTCAAGGCCTACGGGTTCTCCCTGGACGACGTCGTTTCCTGGGGTGGAAGCGTGTCGTACGATCCCGGCGTGCCCTTTATGCCGGAGCGGGCCGGAAGAGCGAGAGCGGGCGAGGTAGACGCGATCTTCGACGAGGGAGTCACGCGCTTCATCCCGATGCTGGACGAGCTGAACATGGAGCTGTTGCCGGTGGACGAGGACGTGCTGGCGAAGATGGACGCCCTGGGGCTTCATCGTGCGACGCTGCCCCGCGCCCTGTTCCCCAACCTGCCCGTCGACGTTCCGACGCTGGACTTCAGCGGGTGGCCCGTCTACACCAGCGTCCACGCATCGGACGACTTCATCTACGAGTTCTGCCGCGCGCTGGACGTGCGGCGCGCCCACATCATCTGGCAGCAGCCCGGCCCGCTGCCCATCGGCGACATGTGTCGCGACACGCCCTCCGCGCCCCTGCGGATCCCGCTCCATCCCGCAGCGGAACGGTACTGGACGGACGCGGGCTATCTGTAGTCGCGGCGCCTGGAGCCCGCGCCATGATTGGGGTGACCTCCGGCGGCCCTGCCGACTCGGAGCCCATCGTCTACACGATCGAGATGACCGCGGACCGTGCGCGCGAGGTGACGCCGTCGCTGGAAGCCGCGCTGTGGCTTCAGAACCCAGTCCTTCCGCGGGCCCGCTATTCTCCACCGGCCGGGAAGCCCTCCTGATGGTCCACGACGACGTCCACGACCGTCACGTTGTGGCGGTTGTCGAGGGCGCGGCGCATTGCCTGCGCGATCTCGTCCGGGCGCTCGACCCGGATCCCCTCGCAGGTCAGCCCCTTGGCGATGGTGGCGAAGTTGATGCCGGTGGAGAAGTCCATCTCCTCGCGCAGCGGACCGCGCATGCGGTTCTTCTCGTGGAGGTACGTTCCGTTGTTGAAGACGACGACGGGCATTCCGAGGTTGTAGCGCGCCCCCACCTCCAGCTCTGCCAGGATGCCGCACATGAGTCCGCCGTCGCCCTCGAAACAGATCACCTGCTTCTCCGGCGCGGCCAGCTTCGCTCCCAGCGCGATGGGCACGCCCGTGCCGATGGCGCCTGTTCCGCGCGGACTGATGAATGTCGGCCCCGCCTCCACCTTGAGGTGGCTGCTCGCCCACATGAAGGGGCTCGAAGCGTCGGACACGAGGATCGTGTCGGGCGTGATGAACGGCCGGATCTCGTGCACCAAGCGCCCGGGATGGATGGGGACGGTGGACGACGTCTCGATCTCCTGATTGTCCGACTCCCAGTCGTGGAGGAGGCTCTCGATCTCCGCGGTTCGCGGGTTGCGCGGCTCATAGGCCCGCGCGCGGAGGGCGTCCGTTAGCTCGCGGATCGCCAGCTTCGCGTCCGCGACGATGCCGAGGTGCGTCGTGAAGTTCCGCCCGATCTCCATCGGGTCGATGTCTACGTGGATGAGGGTCGACGTGGGCGCCGGAATTGTCCAGTTGCTGGTCGCCATCTGATTGGTCCGGCTGCCGATGAGGAGCACGACGTCCGATTCCTGCACGATCTGCGCGGCGACGCGACCTCGGCCGAGCCTGCCCCCCTGAATGGCCCCGAGCGCGCCGACGCTCAGCGGATCGTGCTCGGATATCGCGCCCTTGCCGGAAATCGTGGTGG
>DASRDP010000037.1 GCA_035652535.1 Chloroflexota bacterium | reverse complement strand
CGTTTCCGGCCGGTGCCTCGAACAGCCCGGGGAGCCAGCCGGCAGCACCTTCCACGAGCGCATCCGTCACACCGCGTACCCATGCGTCGAGAAGAACGGGATCATCTTCGCCTACCTCGGCCCCGGCGAGCCGCCGCTGCTGCCCGGCTACGGTTTCCTCACCGTCCCCGAGGACCGGGTCTATCCCGTCAAGCTGTTGAGCGAGTGCAACTACCTCCAGGGCAACGAGGGGAACGTCGACCTCCTCCACGTCGGGTTCTTGCACTACAGCCATCGCGACCTGCAGGATCGGCAAGCGCGTACGGCCTACGTCGGGGGCGAGGACGCGCCGCTCCTGTCGAGCCGCGGGGCCGCTCCGTACCGCGAGCGGTGCGAGGCGGAGCTGACCCCGTCCGGGCTGCACGTCTGCAAGATCCGCGACATCGATCCCGAGGACAACTACATTCGCGCCGGCACCTTCATCCTGCCGAACCTGTTCGCCACGCCCGGCGGCCAGACGAACTGGCATGTCCCCATCGACGACCACCGACATTGGAAATTCACCATCATCTACAGCGATTCGGGCCCCCTCGATCGGGAGGGTGTGAGCCGGCGTCATACCATCAACGCCGACTACTCACCCGTCGCGAACCGGTCCAACCGCTATCTCCAGGACCGCTCGAAGATGGCGACGTACAGCTACAGTGGCATCGACCCGAGCTTCTTTCAGCAGCAAGACCTTTGCGTTACCGAGGGGATGGGCCCGATCCAGGACCGGACCCAAGAGCACCTCGTGGCCTCCGACGCGCCGATCGTGGTCGCGCGAAAGCTTCTCCAGAGCGCCATCCGCGACGTCCAGGAGGGGCGGGACCCGCCCGCCGTGTACCGAGACCCGGCGAAAAACACATTTCGCGACGTCGTCACGACCTACGGCACGCTGCCCAAGTCCGAGAGCTGGAAGGAGCACTGCGCCAAGCTGGTCGCCAGCGGACGTGGATGGCAGACGCGAGTCCAGACCGCGGGCACCCGATAGAGGAGGGGAAATGACACAATCCGCGATTCGCTCGCGCTTCGTGATGACCGGGCACGTGCGCACCCACTACAGCGAGGCGGGTGGCGACGGGCCGCCGGTCGTCCTCTGCCATGGCGGCGGGGCCGGCTCGTCGGGCGAGGCGGGCTTCGGACGCATGATGCCGCTGCTCGCGGATCGATTCCAGATTTATGCGCCCGACGGCGTTGGCGGCTTCGGGGAGACGGACCCGCAGGCGCCCGTGCCGGAGGGGATGCACGACCGGGTGGTCCAGCTCGAAGCCTTCATGGACACCCTGTGCCTCGACCGGGTCTGCCTGGCGGGTAACTCCCAGGGGGCGTGGGTCGCCGCGAAGTACGCGCTCCTCCACCCGGACCGGGTGCAAAAGCTCGCCCTCGTCTCCAGCGCCACGATCGCCAATGCCATGGGCATCACGGCGCCCGATACCGAGGGCATGCGCGCCCTCCGGGAATATGATGGGACCCGCGAGTCGATGCGCCGCGTGCTGGAGGCGCTGATCTGGGACAAGTCGCTCATCACGGAGGAGCTGATCGGCCTGCGGAACGCAGCGGCCAATAGGCCCGGCGCCGCCGAGGGGCGGCAGGCATTCCTCGAGGGCTCCACGCGGCTCACGCGCGACCCGAACCTGCGCCTGAAGTTCGAGATGAAGCATGCGCTGCCGCGCCTCACCATCCCGACGATCTTCATCTGGGGCGAGAACGACAACTTCGCGGTCCCCGAGCTGGGGCGCCAGCTCGAAAAGGAGCTGCCCAACGTTCCGTTCCACTGGGTCCGGCGCGCCGGCCACCAGGTCCAGAACGACCAGCCCGAGGCCGTCGCGAAGCTCATGGGCGACTTCTTCGCCAACTAGAGGGTCGGCGGAAGCCTGACCTGGCAGGCGGAGGATTTTCTGACAGCAGGATTGGCCGCGCCCGCGTCGGTGCGTCAGCGGCGGTTGTAGGCCGGCCGCGGCAGGGTGACCTTCACCCCGTTCTTGGCGCACTCCGCCTCGTACTCGTCGTAGATGGCGGGATCCTCGTCCTCAGACTCGATCTGGTCGGGCATCATATTGCGTCCCCAGCGCCGGAGATCCGCCGCGCCGAGGCGAAAGGCGAGATAGCGCACCGGCTCGGGGCCAGTGTTGAAGTGCTGGTGGTACTCCTGGTCCTTGGGCGAGAGCACGCTGCCATCCTTCCACGGCACCTTCTGACGCGGCTCGCCCTCGAACCAGAGCAGCGAGTAGCCGATTCCTTCGAGAATCACCACGTGCGCGCCCACGCCATGCCGGTGGCCTTTCATGTACGTCCCGACGGGCCACTCGCTGCTGTGGGCTACCATCTGGTTGCCGGAGAACGTGAACCCCAGCCGGTAGCTGCCGAGCCCGCGCGGATCGTTGGCGTCCAGCTTGAAGGAGCGGATGTCGGGGATGAAGTTCGTCACCCACTCCCGCGCGCGGGTCTCGTCCCGATAGCCGGGGCTCGTGAAGTAGTCGTTGCTCGAGTCGTATCGGTCCCGGAAGGGGTAATCGTCGTTGAAGACGAAATCCGGGTTGCGAAAGAGGTTGATCAGCATGGGGGCGAGGGTCACGCCGAAGAGGCGGGCGGGTCGCTGCCCGTCCAAGTTGAAATGCTGGTAGTAGCTGTTGATGGGCGGGGAGAACACGCTGCCGCGCTGCCACTCGACCGTCTGCTTGGGCCCATCCTTTTGCCAGAAGGTCGTCGCGCCGCGCCCGTCGAGCACGAGCACTGTGGCCTCGAAGAGGTGGTGGAGAACCTCGGTGCGCCCACCCGGCGCGATCTCGACGACCCATGCGTCATCGTCCTGCTGATCGGCGAGGTTGATGAACGCCCCCTTCTGGCCCACGCGCGGCCACGGCGCCACGTCAACGTGGTACAGGTCCGTGACGTAGGAGCCGCTGTGGCTAGGAATCCCTTCCCCCTTTTGCCATGCCTGGTACGCCGTCTCCCGACGGATGGGCCGTCCGCCGTCTGCTCGCTCTTCCATGCTGAATCACGTCCTCCGAATTGCGTTGATGGGGCGGTCTGCGCACCATCGTACCGCTGCCCGCTCCTAGCTCCCGATCTCCCATGCGTTCGCGTTCCATCCCTGGCTCGTGCCCGTTACCCCACGAATCTGGTTCCCGATCATCACCGGCGAGGTCTGGTAGAAAAGCGTGATGTACAGGACCCGGTCCGTCATGTGGTGGACGATCTCTCCAAGGACAGCCGTGCGCTCGGCGAACGGAATCGTGGCGAAGTACCGTCCCAGGAGCGCATCGAGATCCGGGCTGCGATAGCGATTGTAGTTGTTGCCGACGAAATCGTTCTCCGGGAGCGGCGTCTTCGCGCTGAAGACGCGCTCGAGGAAGCCGCGGTCGCCCGGCTGGCGCTTCACGTCGAAGCCAGGGAACGTCGCCCGATATTCCCTGCCTCTGGCCTGCTGGGGCGGCACCAGCACCTGCGTGACGCCGACCCCAACCCGCTGCCATGCGTCGGCCGCGCCAAAGAGCGCCTTCTCCTGGAGGTCGTCGCCCTGGCTCGTGCGTATCTCGACGCCCAGCCGCGCCCCCGAGCCGTCTCGAAACGCGCCGTCCCCACCGCGCGCGTAGCCGAGCGACGCGATGGCCTCCGTCGCCTGGCGCTGGTCGTAGGGATGACGCACGATGGAGTTCTGGATCGCCGAGAACTCGGCGTGGCCGGGGACGAGGAACACGTCCGCGGCGGAGGTGAGACCCGCCTGCAAGCTCTCCGCCATCTCCTGCCGGTCGATGGCCGCCATCAGCGCGGCTCGGAAGCGCACATCTCCGATGACGGCGGGGTCCGGATCGATGAACTGCGGGTAGATCAGAACAACGCTCGACACGTCCCCGGCGTCCATCTTTCCCGATTGCCAGCGGTCGCGCACCTGGATCGCCTGGTCCACCGATAGGCTTCGGCCGATGGTCAGATCGACCGCACCAGCGAGGATGGACGCTGAGAGGGACGAGGAGTTGGGGATGAACCGAACGTCGATCTCGTCGATCTTGGGCCTGCCCAGGGCGAAACCATCGAAGGCGCGCAGCAGCACGCCGGAGCCAGCCTCCCACTGGGCGACGCGGAACGGACCGGCCGCGACGAAGTCCTGATTCCAGTAGGGGATCTCGGTCAGGGTCGTCTTGTCCTCTGCATACGCCTGGCCGAGGAGGTGCTGGGGCAAGGGGAGCGCGTGGGTCGAGGAGAACAGGTTGTCCGCCTCGATGTACGGCTCCTTCCAGCGAACGGTCACGGTGCGCGGATCCGGCGCGTCGGCCCCCTCGATCATGTCGTAGGCGGCCTCGCGAAAGGCGCCGACTTCGCGGTCCCGCACGACGTCCAGGGTGAAGAGGAGGTCCGCCGACGTGAGGGGCGCGCCGTCGTGCCAACGGGCGTTCTCGCGGATCACCCACGTCGTCTCCATCCGCCCATCGGGGAGGAGGCGCCAGCGGCCGTTCTCGATGGTCGGCACCTCTTCCGCCAGCACGGCGTGGATCGCGTTGTGCTCGTCCGCGACGGTGAGCCCGGCCGCGACGAGCTGCTCCAGCTCGGAAACGCCGGCGATCCCGACGCCCAGTGGCCGGATCCGGCTGCTGAGGACGGTCGGATCGCTCTGGACGGCCGCGTTCAGCCGCTTGATCGGCGCCGGCTGGACATCCGCAGGCCTCCCGGCCTCTCGAGCCGTGCCCGCGGCCGACTGACACGCCAGCAGGGAGGCGACGAACAACGCCCAGACCGCGCGCAGGGTCACGATCCTGCTGCGGGACGACGGCATCGCCGATGGGCGGAGTGCGACCGGGGCGGACACCTCGCGCGGATCGAGAGCCGTGCGCGCCACCGCGGCCGTCCTACTTCACGTCCCACAGGTGGGCGTTCCACGTTTGCGTGCCATCGTCCGCCTTGCGCTCGGACGCGTTCAGCACGCGGTTCGCGATAAGGGCCGTCTCCGCGTTGTAGAACATGCCCATCATGTTCAAGTTCTCCGTCATGTGGTGCACGATCTGCCCGAGGACGGTCGTTCGCTCGCGTTGGGGGATCGTTGAGTAGAACCGGTCGATCAGCGCGTCGAACTCGCGACTCTGGTAGCGGGAGTTGTTGTCGCCGACGAATCCGTTGCTGGGGAGCGGCGTCTGCGAGCTGCGATGCCGGGCGAGGCTGTTCAGGTCGTTGGGCTGGTTGTAGAGCATAAAGGCCGGAAAGGTCTGGATGTACTCGCGATCGCGCACGCGCTGCTGAGGAATGGTGGCCGGCTCCGTCGGGATCCCCAGTCGCTGCCAGGAATCAGCGATGGCGAGAATAGATTTCTGATTGAGGTCGCGCCCCGCGCTGGCGCGAATCTCGAGCGTCACCTCTTGATTCGCGGCGTCCCGGAACACGCCGTCGGGCCCCTTCCGGTAGCCAAGCGCCTGGATCGCCTCCGTCGCTCGCCGCGGATCGAATTCGTACTTCACGATCTGCGGCTCGATGGTAGGGTACAGCTCTGAGTTCGGATTGACGAACGTATGGGCAACGGGCACCTGCCCGTTCATGAGCGTATCGGCCATCTGTTGGCGGTCGATCGCCTCGAGCAGCGCGCGCCGAAACTCGAGGTTCGCGATGATGGCAGGCGATGGGTTGATGAATTGCGGGAAGGCGACGATCCAGCCGGAGAGCGCGATCTCCATCCGGCCGTCCGTCCACTGGTCGCGAATCTGGATCGCCTGCTCCAATGAGAGGCTCCGGCCGAGAGTGAGCTGGACCTCGCCGGCGAGGACGTTCGCCCCGATGGTGTTCGAGTCCGGTATGAACCGGACCTCGAGCTCGTCGATCTTGGGCCGGCCGAGCACGTAGCGGTCGTTCGCTTCTAAGAGCACGTGGCTTCCAGCGACAAATTGGCGAACCTTGAACGGTCCGGTCCCCACGTACTCCTGCGTCCAATAGGGGAGCGCGGTGAATGCCGCCTTGTCCTCGGCGTAGGGCGCTTCGAGGAGGTGCTGGGGCAGCGGCGCGAGGTTGAAGAGCGCGTCGGCAAAGATGTACGGCTGACTCCAGCTCACTGCGATCGTCCACGCATCCTTGACGTCGATGGAGTCGACGGAGTCGTACCCAGGGTTGTACCGGAGGTCCAGGGCCTTTTCGCGCTGGACTCGGGAGGTGAATTCGAGGTCCGCGGACGTGAAGGGCGCGCCATCGTGCCAGCGCGCGTTCTCGCGGATGTGCCAGGTCGTCTCCATCCGACCGTCGGGGAGAAGCTTCCACAGGCCATTTTCGAGCGTGGGGACCTCATCGGCCAGGACCGGGTGCAGCGCCCCGCGGTCGTCGGCGATGCTGACCCCCTGGTCCACCAGCGACTCGAGCGCGTCGAGCCCCGGGACCCCTGCGCCGGCAGGCGCGAGCCAGTACGAAAGAAGCGGCGGGTCGCTCTGGATCGCCGCCACGATCCGCTTGGGTGTCGTCGGGCTGGCAGCAGGCGGCGCGGCCCCGCCCTCGCTCGGGCGGGCCGGCGCTGCGCACGCCATGACGAGGATGCCGGCGATGGCGAGCCAGCGCACGCCTCCCGTCACGGCGCGAACAGCTCCTTCCAGCGCTGCTGGATCCTGGCGCGCAGCTCCGGGCCATTCACCGCGACCGGCGGAAACTCGTCGGCCCATTCGTAGGGGCGACAGGCGTTGATAACGAGATCGTGGGCCACGTACGTGCTGCGTCCGTGCTCGGCGTTCGGGTCCGACCGCCCGTCCGGTGGGATGCGCGGGTCGAGCTGCCACACGGCCGTGCCCGGAACGACGCGCACGCCGTGCTCCGGCGCGCACCGGCTTGCGATGGCCCAGAGCACTTCTTTCTCATTGGTGATGTCGATGTCGTCGTCCACGATCACCCACATGTGGTGGCCGTTGTACTGATCGCCGCCGGGGACGAGCACCCGAATCACGTCGTCCACGTGGCCAGGGTACAGCTGTTTCAGGGCGACCACGCGAAAGGATGGGTAGGCGAGCTGGAAGATCCGTTGCACGCCGGGGATCTTGGCGCGATCGAGCTGCTGCATCGAGGCGATGTCGTCGCCCCCGAGGTAGGTGAAATACCGACAGCCGACGGGCCGGATTGGCGGCGCGCCGAAGATGATGGGATCGTTGCGGTGGTAGATCGCGGCCACTTCGACGATCGTCTCGGGCCGCCGGCCGTGGGCGTAGTAGCCGGTCCACTCCCCGAAGGGACCCTCCGGAACGAGGGCCTCGTCGGGCGACGGCATGAACCCCTCGATCACGATCTCTGCGTACGCGGGGATCGGCAAGCCGGTCGCTCGCGCGCGCACGACGGGATACGGGCCTCCCTGGAGGTAGCCAGCCACCTCGAACTCAGAGATGTTCTCCGGCGTGCGAAACAAGTTGGGACCCGCCAGCGCCGTCAGGACCGGGTCCTGCCCCACGGAGATCGCGACCGGGCATTTCTCGCCGCGCGCCCAGTGCGCGCGGCGAATTCGGTCGCCGTCCTTGCCGTGCTCGATGAAGATGCCGAGGGTGCGCCGGTCGTGGATCGAGACCCGATAGGCGCCGGAATTCACGACGCCGGTGTCCGGGTCGCGCTGGATCACGCAGACGCCCGTGCCGATGTAGCGGCCGCCGTCGTTTTCGTGCCACTTCGGCGTGGGGAACTTGAAGAGATCGACAGCGTCGCCCTCGAGGACGTTCTCGAGCACGGGCCCCCAGGGCAGCTCTTCGGTCGGAACGGGCTTCAGCGCCTGGGTCTTCGCGCGCCAGTGCGCGGCGACCTCCACGGCCGGTAGGTCACCGGGGAGCCCGAGCGCAAGGGCCGTGCGCTTCACCGTCGTGAACAGGTTGCTCGCCACCCGGTAACCCGGGGGAAAGCCGGGAATTTCGTCGAAGAGCAGAGATGGGCCGTTCTGCTCGGTGATCAGCTCGGTGATGCCGCCGATGTCCTCCTCGTAGCCGGCCTCGGCCACGTGGCGCAGCTCGCCCAGCTCGTCCAGCTTCGCTAAATACGCGCGCAGGTCCTGCCAGAGCATTCGCCGAGCCTCCCAGTGGGTTCCTATGTCACTGCGTGCTTTGCCGATCGGTCATCCCGACATCGTTGCGGCGCACCGACGATCGGTCATCCCGACATCATTGCCGCGCACCGACGATCGGTCATGCCGACATCATTGCCGCGCATCGACGATGTGTCCTCCCGACATCATTGCCGCGCACCGACGATCGGTCAT